>CAYXJH010000039.1:0-16445 GCA_964465415.1 uncultured Gemmatimonadaceae bacterium | reverse complement strand
GCGTTCACGCACGCCCCTGAGGTGATCGCTGGCGATCGCCCGCGCCTCGGGCGTGGCGGCCGACGACCCGGCCAGGTCCAGCAGGCCGTCCACCACGGCGCGCTGGACCACTCGGCGGTACACCCCGTCCGACCCGTCCCGCCCCGGCCGGGTCCATGAGGCTTCGACGAGCGCCGAGATCACTTCCTCCAGGGACGGGTTGCCGGCATCCCTGGCATGGAAGGCTACGAGGCGCCCCGCCCGTGCGGGGTCGAGCAGCCCATCCACCACCTCCTGGGCTAGGCTGTGCGCCACGGCCACGGGGTCGACGGCACCGCCGTTCCCGGTGGGGATCAGGGTCAGGTCGTCGTCGTGGCCGAAGGGTACCGGCGGGATCAGGGCCAGGATCCGCTCCGGGATGCGCAGGTGATCCGGCTCGAGCGTGGCGAGCACCGCGTGCAGGGCGCGCCGCTGCGCGTCCGGCGGCACGATCCGGGTAGGGACGGTCGGCTCGCCCCGCACCGCGTAGTTGAACTCCATCCCGCCAACGTACTTCGTGGCGCCGCTGAGGGCGTACCGGTGGTGTAGGTAGACGTGCGCGAACCGGCGGTTCAGCACAGCCAGGGGCTCGCCTGGCCGCGCCGCGGTCTCGTCGAACCGATCGATGAGGACCCGGCGGACGGACAGGGTCCGGTCCAGCGCCTCCATCATGTCGCCCCCCTCGACCCACTGGGTGGCGGCGGGATCGGACGCGGATGTTGCGGCGTGGGCGCCCGTCAGGAAGCGCAGGCCCGCGGCCTCGGCGTCGCGGGCGATCCTGGCCAGGCCCGCCTGCTCGGCCTCGCGGTCCGGGAACCACGTGTACGCGAACCGGATGGCCAGCGTGTCATGTGCGCCGCCCGATGGTCGGTACGCTCGTGAAATGTCGATCCGGCCGTCGTCGTCCAGCGTGATGAGCGGATAGGGGTAGTCCATGACGGACGCCCTGCCCTGTGTGGCGGCCAGGAAATTGTGGGCAAGGCCCAACGTGTGGCCGATCTCGTGGGCCGTGTGCTGACGACGCCGCGCCATGGCGAACTCTTCGGCGTCGAGCTGTAGCCCGCCCGGGCCTGCGGCGGGGACCAGCCCCATGTAGATGTCGTGGTTGACGAGCGACCGGTGCGAGTCCATGCGTACCACGGTACCCAGGACCTCACCGCTGCGCGGGTCCCGGAAGGACGGCCCCACCGACGGCCCTCGTTCCTGGCGGTGGACCCACAGGATCATGGGGTACCGGGCGTCCATAGGGTCAGCGCCGTCGGGCAGCATCTCGATCCGGAAGGCATCCCTCCAGCCCGCCGCCTGGAAGATCTCGTTCCACCAGAGCCCGCCCTCCAGGAAGGCGGAGCGGTAGGGCTCTGGGATGGCCGGGTCCAGATAGTAGACGATGGGTTGGACCGGATCCACCAGCTCGCCGCGCAGGTACGCGGCGGTGTCCGAGGGCTCCAGTCGCCAGCGGACGAGTGTGTTCTGCCGGTAGTCGCCATCGAAGGGCTGGGCGAAGTCGAAGTAACGGACCGTGAAAATGCCGGCCCGCGGGTCGAACGGGCGGGTGGCCAGGGGTGGGTCGGGGAGCCGGACGAAGCTGTGGTGCTGCTCCAGCGTGATGGCCCGGCCGTCCGGAGCATGACGCCTCAGCTCGGGGCCCGGATCCGCTGTCGCGTACGTCAAGACCGCTCGCACCTCCGTATTGATGGGAAACGACCCGGTGCGCTCGGGATCGATGAAGCTGCGCTCCCCGACCAAGGATACCGTCCCCATCCCCGACCGGCGGATCAGCCCCGTCACATCGTACACATCGCTAAGGAAGAACTCGCTGGCATCCACTACGATGCCCTCGGCGCTTTCCTCGACGATGGGAAACGAGGCCAGGACCGAGCGGGGAAACGACTCCTCGACGCTCCGGCGCAACGCCGGGTCGTCAGTCACCGCCCTGTGCGCAGTGTTGGTCTGGACCAGAGCGACCCGCGGGCCATGTCGCTCGAATCGGACGACCGCGCTCACTCCCACGTTGCCGCGGTCCAGGCCCGTGGGGGTCGTGCCGAGACCGGTGGCCAGCGTGTTCATGTAGAGCAGCTCACGGTCGAGGGCGGGGACCGTGAGGAAGACAGCGCCCGTCGAGGCGTCATACCGGACCGGCAGGACGTGCTGCGCGTCCGCCGCGGTAAGCGTAGCGCTCGGCGGGTACCCCGTCGCTGGCCCGGCGGTACCCGCTCCCGTGGAGCATCCGGCCACGGCGATGACGGGAAGCACGACCAGGGCGAGGCCGCGATGAGCTCGGCTGATGCTGGGTGCACGCATGGGATTGGTCATGGCGGTGGATCGATGTCAGGCTGAAGGGCAGGCCCGCGCGGGCGTGTCAGGCCGGACAAGGTAGCCATGGCGCCCGCGCGGTCAACAGCCGGGCCTCAGTCGAGCGTCCGGGCGATCCTCACGCGCGCGTCCTCCAGGTGGATCCGCGTCATCCGCTCGAGCCCGCCCCGCCGCAACGCCGCCTCGATCGCACGGTCCAGCTGGCGCAGCTGATCACGGATCAGTGGGCGGATGTCCGATTGGGAGATGTGCAGGTCCGCGTTGAGCGGCGGGTCGTCGTTGCCATAGACCCGGAGGTTGCCGGACGTCGGCGGTGTCCAGTGGTTCGACTCGGCCTCGTGGAGGAGGTGGTGGGCCTGGTCGAGGTACGCACGCTGGAGGTTGCGCCGGTACGTATCGATGGGACTGCGCCGGTCGACCTCCCGCCACACCATCTCCCGGGCGTCGTCCAGCATGTCGGCCGGGCGATACGTCGCGTCCCCCAGGAACGCCTCGTGCTCGATCATCCGACCGAGACGCGCATGGTTGAGGAGGCGCTGAACGGCGAGCTCCTGGTACGCGCGAACCCGTTCCACCGCGCCGGCGTGCTCGAGGCGGCGGAGCATGTCGGGGTCCAGGGCCCAGGTCGGCGTGGCCAGGACATGCTCGTCCATGAAGCGCATGGCCTTGCGCTGATAGTCCGGCTCGATCGGGGTGTAGACCGGACCGTCCTCGCCGAACCGCTTGTGATGGGTCCAGCTGCCGCCCACCGCGGCGGCGGCGTGCTCGGCGAACCGGTTCCACTGCGTGAGGTTCTGCAGGTAATGGGTCTCGAGCTCGTAGTAGTCGTCCCCTTCCTCCAGCACCCAGTCCATCAGGTTGGCGGTGGCCTCGCGGAGGTTCGCCATGCCCAGGGCGGCGGCCTCCACCGGGTCGTCCGAGATGCCCTCGGTCATGCGGTACGGATCCCACTCGACGTCCATGCCGAACTGGGCGGAGCCGAATCGGAACCACGGCAGGTGCGCCCGCTCCACGATCCACTGGTTCAGGGTCGGAAGCTCCTCCCGTGGCGTGCTCGCGTCGGGGATGGGCCGGTAGCCCCAGAACACGGCGAACTTGTCCCACTCGCCGATGCGACGCTCCGGCGGTACGCCGTCACCGGGCTGCGCCGCGTAGTTGTAACGGGTCCGGCCGACGGAAGAGCCGGAGTGGCCCATGCGGGCGACGAAGTCGGGGTTCCGGATCGAGTCGATGGGGAACACGAAGTTGGCCCGCTGATTGTGCGGCAGTCCGACGGAATGGGCGGTCTCGTGGGACACGACGTAGCGGAGCGCCTCACCCAGGTCCTCATCGGATAGGCGAGCGGTGCGGAACGCAGGGTTGGCGGCGGCGACCTGCGAGACCAGCCACCATCGGAGCCGCTCGTCCAGGCCGTGATACTGGTTGGTGTGGGCGCGGATCACCTCGCCGGAACGCGGGTCCACCACGTCCCCACCCGAGTTCGCCGAGCGGACAGGCGTGGCCACGTAGCGGATCACCGAATAGCGGGCGTCCAGCAGGCTGAACTCCGGGTCCTCCTCGGGTGTTGGCGCGCGCCGGGCCTGGATGGCGTTACGGAACCCGGCCAGCTCGAAGGCCTCGTTCCATTCCTCCACGCCCGCAATGAAATAGTCCACCCACTTCTCCGGGGTGGCGGGGTCGATATACCAGACCCACGGCTCGATGGGGTCGACGAGCTCGCCCCGGGCCCATGCCTCGGGATCGGACGGCTCCAGCCGGTAGCGCCGGATGTAGCGGTCGGGACGAACACCCTGGAAGTCGCTCGAGTAATCCGTCTGCTGGATCGAGATGAAGCCGACCCGCTCATCGTAGAGCCTCGGCATCATGGGCTCCTCGGGCAGCAGGATCATCGAGTGGTTGACCTCGAACGAGATGGATCCGCCCCGAGGATTCGATGGCGGCTCGTCCGCTGCGTACGTGCGCACCAGACGGACCTCCACGTTGATCGGAAAGGACCGCGCCCATTCCAACCAGCTGCGATCCCTGTCGTAGCTTCGCACGCCGTGCCTTGAGCGCAGCTGGCGCGGGAACGAGAAGGACGGCACGTCGCCCAGGTACAGGTCCGTGGCATCGATCACGCTCGTCCCCTGCCCCACCGCTTGGATTGGGAACGCGTGGAGCACCGGCGGGAAGTTGGAGTTCTCGACGGCAATGTGGAGCGGCGAGGCGTCGTCAGCGGTGACATCGTGGGACACGGCGCGAAGCACGATCCGATCGCTCCGCCGCTCCCAGCGCACCACCATGTTCGGCGCCATCCGGGCGCCACCTTCGGCCAGCCCGTGCTGCGTCCTGGCGAGCCGGCTCATGACGGCCATGTCGCGGCCCAGGAGTGAATCGGGAATCTCGAAGAGCAGGCGGTCGTCGACGTGGTGGACGTCGAAGAGACCGCGGTCGGTCTCGGCGCCGGCAGGGACTACCGTGCGATAGTCGGCGAGCTGGGCCGCTACAGGAGGGACGCCGACGAGGCCTGCGGGCACGAAACCGCAAGCGAGGACCAGCATGGGGCTTGCACGCATCATGGGCTCCGGTTGGGTGGACGTACCCTACCAAGACGCGCCTTTCGCCCTCAACGTTGCGTCCGGTCCCCCTCGGTCAGAGGTGCGGCGGAATCCTGACGTGGACGGTGTCCCCGCGCGCCGCCGGAATCGACATGGTCCGGTGGGTCCCTCCGGCAAGCAACCGGATGTCGAACTCCAGTGAGCGGCCAAGCCAAACGTCATGCTCGAAGAATTCCTGGCTCATGGCCGGCACGACGCCAAGGCGCATCCGCATTCCCCGGTCCTGGATCACGTAGACGGTGGCCTGCTGTGTCGACTGGTTCTCGACCTGGATCACCACGGGTTGAGGGGGGCCGTCCGCCTCCATGTCGTTGATCGCATCGTCGCGGGCGCCGCACGCGGCGGTCAGGGCGATCGCAAGGGTCAGCGGCAGGGACAGGATCGTACGTGCGTACACGGGCACACCTCCTTATCGGTCAGGTACGCCGAACGCGCTGCGGCATCCGTGCCACTCCGTCACCTCCCTGGCCTCCGACACGAAGAAGCGGCCCCACCCGAGCGGGGTGCTCGGATGGGACCGCCAGTGACCCGACGCGACCGGTCGTTACGCGTTGGGGTTGTTCTCGCGCTCCACGTCGGGTAACGGGAAGCAACTGTTCGTGCCGTAGGCGCCACCCTGACGGTAGGTCTCGCCGGCTGCCGGCGTGAAGGGCAGACCGAAACGACGGATGTCGCTAAGGTGATGCCCCTCCAGGAACAGCTCCCTGGCCCGCTCCTCCACGACCTGGGCCGCGTTCTCGGCGGCAGTCCCGCCGGCGTACGAGGGCAGCCCCCAGTGGTCCCGGAGCACGTTGATCCGATCGACCGTCTGGGCGGGGTCCGCCTCGGCGATGATCAGATGCGCCTCACGCCACGTGGCGATGGGTATCGGGTTCGTCCGGGTCGCGGCGACCCGCGACGCGGCGAACTTCGTGGCCAGCCAGACCGGCGTGGCGCTGTCGTGACCGACCGTGCCGCTGTCGATCACATCCACGCGCGGATCCGGCTCACCCTCTACCTCGAGGCCGCGGTACGACGGGTCCACGGTGATCCGGCCACCGAAGAACTCGTCCGACACGCGGTTCCACCGCCGGGAATGCGCGGTGGAGGCGGTGGACAACTTCTCGAACTGCGCGGCCCGATCCAGCACGGCCTGCGCGTCCGCTGCGGCCGCGGCGTAGTTGGATCCCGCATCCACGCCACGGCTCGCCAGGTTGAGAAGCGCCCGAGCCCGACCGAGCTGCGCCAGGTTCTGGATCTCCGCGTTGTTGGCAGCCTGGGCCGCCTCGATCGCGCGGCTGAAGCGGACCACCGCCTGCTGGAACGCAGCCGTCGGCTGGACCTCGGGGCCGAGATCTTCGATCACCGTCGAGCAGAACCCCTCGCCCAGCAGCGTGTGACTGTAGCCGGAATACGCCGCCGCCTGGGCGATCAGGTTGGTCCGGTTCGTCACCTCATCGTCCGACCAGCCGTCCAGGCGAGTCAGGGCCAGGTCGGCCGTCGATCGGGCGATCGCCAACGGCGTGTACACGCCCGGCGGATTGCCGTTGCAGTCGGAGGTGCCGTACGGATCCCGCGGCGTGAAGTCCCGGCGATCCAGGGAGAACCGGGCCGCCGTGACGGATGCGTCCCGCAGCTCGTTCCCGAGCATCCCCTGGTTGACGATGTACGCGCCCAGGGCGCAGTCGAAGTCCGCGATCGCACCGGTCACGAGGAAGATGGCGTTCACGGGGTCGGCAAGGTCGTTCGCGTCCACCTCACCGGCCTGCTCGACCCGGAGGATCCGGTCGAGGTCGCAGGCCGATGCGAAGAGCCCGACAAGGGCCAGGCCCACGAAGGCCAGGGCGGTCCGGCCCCTGCCCCGTTGCCCAGGACGCGTGGAATGGTGTCGATTCATGGTCGGCTCGCTCTCAAGCGATCGGTTTGGTTCGTATGTCATGATCTCCGCCCCCCTAGAACGTGAGATTGACGGAGGTCACGAAGCTCGTCGTCTGCGGCAGGTGGTTCTGCTCGAGGCCGCCGAAGAGCCCACGGGCACCGCCGAGGAATCGGGCCTCCGGGTCCATGCCAGTCCAGTCGGTCCAGGTGTGGAGGTTTCTCGCCGACATGGTGATGGTGGCCCGTGACGCGCGGAATTGTTGCGCGAACGCCTGCGGCACGATGTAGCTCAGCGAAACCTCGCGCAGGCGCCAGAAGCCGGAGTCGTTGATCCAGGTGTCGCCGAAGCGGTCGGCCTCCTGGTAGGACGCCAGCAGAGCCCGGTACGACGGGTCGTTCTGGAAGCGATCCGACTGCATGAGGCTCGGGTCGACCAGCCCACCGGCGCTAGCCTGCCGCGACTCGAGGCAGTTGTTGTTCAACGAGCAGCGCACGCGGAGCACGTGATCCCACTTCTTGAAGCCGGTCTTGAAGTCGACCAGGCCGTACACGCGCCAGTTGTTGAACAGGGTCAGCGATGACGAGATCGCGCCCTCATGGAGCGGCTCGCTGCGTCCAAGGAAGACGCGAGGCGCAATGATGTCGCCCTCGGCATTGAGGCATGGCGTTGCGCCGCCCGCCCCATCGTCGCACATCATGGAGGACCGGATCACGGCCTGGGTCTGCGGATCGAACTGCGCGTCCAGCAGGCGGTAGTGGTGCCAGGAAGCGATCGGGTACCCCGTCTTGTGCATGACACCGAACCCGACGTGGAGTTCGTCCTCCTCGCCGAGATCGACGACCTTGCTGTCGTTTCGGGACAACGAGAACGTGGTCTCCCAGCTCACGTTGCGCGACGCGACGGGAACGGCCCGCAGCACGACCTCGAAGCCGTTGTTCTGTAGCTCGCCCACGTTGATGAACCGGGACTGCGAGAACCCGGTGGACGGCGCCACCCGCTGGAACACGATCGCGTCCCGTGTGCTCTGGCGATACAAGGTGAACTCGAGTCCCGCGCGGTCGTTCAGGAACCCGGCATCGAAGCCGACTTCCAGCTCCTGCCCCTTCTCCGGGCCCAACTCGGGGTTCCCGGGACTGCCCGGCGTCACCGTGGGATTGTCACCCTCGCCAGGCACCGACAGATACGTAGCCCGCGCATCGAACGCACCCGGCTGCTCGCCGGCCCGTCCGAACGCGGCCCTGAACCGCAGATCACTCACCGCCCCGATGTTCCAGAAGGGCTCCTCGGTGATGACCCACGTACCCGAGATCTTGGGATAGTAAACCAGGGAGAAGTCTTCACCGAACGCGCTGTGGTCATCGGCGCGGAGGCCCAGGGTCAAAAACATCCGATCCCGCCAGTTGAAGGCCTGCTGGCCGAAGATGCCCAGACTGATGACCTCGAAGAACGATTCGTTCCCCTGCCGGTCGGCGGCGGCGGATACGGTTCGAAGACCGGAGAGCTCGTACCCCTGTCCGAAGGCGCCCACATACTTCTGATGGCGGCGGTAGTACTGGGCACCGAACGACGTGTTCGATGTGAGGTCAGCCGAGACCGGAAGCGAGACGGTGCCGCTGTAGTCGATGGTCTGGAACGTGATGTCACGCCGCTCCGCGTCCTTGCCGCCCCGGCCCGTGGGCGACCACTCCCGGTACGTGGCCGCGATGGGGGTCACGGTCTGGTCATCCTCGCTCGTCAGATCCGCTCCGAAGGTCAGCCTGTGGCTGAACCAGTCGGTGGCCGAATGGTTGACGGCGACGCTCCCCGTGAACCGGCCCAGCTCCTGGAACCGCTCGGTGGCTTCCCAGTAGTACTCGGGGGCGAAGCTGCGCCCCCCTCGGCGACGGTCCGTACCATCCGCCAGCTGAATTCGGCCTGGATCGTTCGTCCCGAAATGAAGGGGCGTGGAGAAATAGCTCGCCCAGGTGACTCCGCCGCAGCCGGCCTCACAGGCCAGGTCGGTGCGCGATGACACGTAGCCGACGTTGCCCGCGATCTCGACAGTGGGGGCCGCCATCACCGTGATGTTGGCCCGGGCACCGCTGCGCCGGAGCTGATTGTCCCAGTCCGCGCCCTCCTCACGATCCATGTAGCCGGAGAGGTGATACCTCACATCGGCCGTACCGCCGCTCAGACTCAGGTTGTAGTTCTGGAGGTGGCCGGTCCGCCACAACGGGTTGCCCCGCGCACGCTCGGTCTGGGCGAAGTTGATCGACTCGATCTGGTTGGTGGTCGGGTTCCGCCAGTAGTTCGTCGGCACGCGTCCTTCCGCGTCCCTGAACCAGTTCGCGCCCTGGCGGATCGACAGGTTCCAGCTCGGCCGCCCCTCGCGCCCCTGCTTGGTGATGATCTGGATCACGCCGTTCGCCGCCTCGGTGCCGTACAACGTCGCGGCGGCCGGGCCCTTGATGATCTCGATGCTCTCGATGTCATCCGGGTTGAAGTCGTTCAGCCGGGAGATTACCCGCGACGTGAACGCCTGCACGATCGGCCCCGAGTTCTGGGCATTGTTCACCCGGACACCGTCGACGTAGAGCAGCGGCGTATTGTTGAGCGACACGCTCGACGATCCGCGAATCCGGACCTGGGAGCCGCTCCCCACCTGGCCCGTGCCGGGCGTGATCACCACGCCCGGGGCCCGGGCATTGATCATGGTCTGGACGTCCCGGATCGGGGCCAGCTCCATGACTTCCGCCGCCCGGATATTGGAGACCACATTGCCGATGGCTCGCCGTTCCGTACCGCCCACGGTACCGGTCACAACGAGCTCGTCCAGGTCGATTGCGCTGATACCAAGCGTCACCTGGATGGTGGCCGTCTCCCCCACGGCCAGCTGGACGGTCTGGGTCGCCGATCGATGACCGAGCGCGGCGAACCGGAGCTGGACCTGCCCCGCTGGCACGTTCGCCAGGATGAACGCGCCACGGTCGTTCGTCAGGGTCCCGCGAGGTGTGCCCACTACCGTCACCTGCGCCCCGGAGACCGGGCTGCCGGCCTCCGTAGTCACGGTCCCGGTAATGGTTCCAGTCTGCTGTGCAACCGACGGCCCGGCCGCGACGAGCAGGGCCAGTAGCGCCAGCGGCGCCACCGCCCGGGCCGCGAACCGGCAGCGCCAGCGGGCGCGTCGATCCGGTGAAGCTGACAACGTGGTGCTCATGACTTCGCTCCAGATAGGAGGTGGGACTGCACGGCGCTCGGCGCGCCACGGGGTGAGCGTCGCGAACGTCTCGCGACTCCCTTGCAACGGCACACGGGATACATGTCGCGCGCGTATCCACATGGCCTCGAACGCTGGCGGTTCATCCCTTCACCGCCACGGCGTGTCCGGTAGTTCGCAACCTCATCCAAACCCCTCACGTGCCGTCCCCGCGCCTGGCCGCGACACGATCGAGTGCCCTACGAGCCAACGGAGACCGCGATATCACGCCGTCACCGGCCGTCTCGATCACCGCTGCCAATCGCTCTGCGGCGTTGCTCCAGTTGTGCTCCACGGCCGCGCGCGCACCCTCACCGTCGCCGCACTCGATCGCCCGGATGATGGCCCCATGCTCGTCGACCGACGCGGCAATGCGGCCTTCCGGGGCCAGGCTGTACAACCGCCGGTATCGCTCCGCCTGCGGCTTGATCGAATCGTGCAGCGCACGGAGGCGGTCCCCCGCTGCGGTTTCGATGTACCGGAGATGGAACCTCGTGAACAACTCGAAGATCGTGGCGGAGTCCGGCGGGGTCAGGGCGCTCGCGGCAAGCAACGCCTCGTCGAATCCCCGCAGCTCGGCGGCCAGCCGACGCCTTCGCCGGTCCGGCAATGCTGCCGCCTCCCGCGCGCCCAGCCCCTCAATGGCGCCGACGATCTTGAAGAGTTCCCGCGCGTCCTCGATCGTCATGGGAGCTACCACGAGCCGGGTGCGTACGCCGCTGAGCGCGTTCACGTATCCCTCGCGGAGCAGAAGCCGGAGCGCACCGCGGATCGGCGTCCGGCTGAAGCCCAGCCTGCGCGCGAGGTCCGTTTCCACCAACCTGGTGCCCGGCGCAAGGCTCCCCGACACGATCAGCTGCCGTAGCTGGCGGTATGCCGATGTGGCGCGGTACGCGGCCAAAGGATCGTCGTCCGGCAGTGATAAGACAGGAAAGCTTGGATGCAACTAGATAGGACGGCGCCCTCGGCTCACGCAAGGGTTTTTCCGTACGGGCCCGCGGGGTAAGCCCGGTAAGTACATTCCCGGCAATTGTATACAAAGGCGTTGGTTTTGAAGACGGGACCAAAGAGGGCAGCGATGCCGCAAGTCTTTGGCGCCGCAACGCAAAGAGCCGAACGGGAGGCCAGCTTGGGAGTGCTTGCGTGGGTATGATGCGAGGCGTACTGTATCCCGTACAGCCCAAACCCAGCCTGAGCGACAATCAAGTAAGGTGCTCACGCGCACGCAACGGGACACCCAACGAGCCGGACAAGCAACAGGCTGGATACCCCGATCGAACGGCGGACCCGGCCGGCACGGACACACTGCGCGAGCGCACCCGAGGTCAGCGGAGCTTGCACGACGAACGATCCCTTTACCCTGCGCGGACGGACCGCGACAGGGCTCTCTCCGTGGCTCCGAAGCCACGAAACGGTTCCCCTCCACTGGAGGTCATTAGATGAGTCACTCCACGTTTAATCCCGAACGACCAACCGGTGTGCGGCGCAGGTGGCCGCTGGCACTGGCGGTGGCGTTCTTGGCGGTGGCTGCGGGCTTCGAGCCGGCCGCGGCGCAGACGGCCACCGGAACGATCACCGGAACGGTCACGACGCAGGCAGGCGAGCCCGTGGTAGGCGCGCAGGTTACGCTGGCGGGCACGCAGCGCGGCACACTCACGAACGAGCGGGGCGGGTTCATCTTCACGGACGTCGCGGCGGGCGCCCGCCAGCTCCGCGTGGTGTCGCTCGGCTATCGGAGCGAGACCCAGACGGTGGACGTGGCCGCGGGCGCTACGGTGACCGTCCAGTTCACCCTGGCGGTGAGCGCGATCGCGCTGGATGAGGTAGTGGTCACGGGCCAGGCGGTGGGCGCGGCTCGTCGTGAGATCGGCACCTCGGTGGCCGCCATCGACGCCGCGACGTTGGAGACGGCGCCCATCCGCAGCGTGTCCAACCTGCTCCAAGCCCGGGCGCCCGGCGTGAACGTACTACCTGGCGGCGGGAAGTCGGGCCAGGGGTCGCGGATCGTCCTGCGCGGCGCGGCCAGCGTATCCCAGTCCAACGAGCCCCTTATCTACATCGATGGCGTCCGCATGGACCGATCGGCGGCCCTGGGGATCGAGACCACGACCGCCGGTGTTTCCTGGAACGGCCTGGATGATCTGAACCCGGCTGACATCGAGCGTGTGGAGATCGTGCGAGGCGCATCGGCGGCGACCCTCTACGGAACGGAAGCGTCGGCAGGCGTGATCCAGATCTTCACGCGCCGTGGCGCCGAGGGCCGGTCCGTTTGGAATTACTCGGGCGAGTTCGGCGTGCTCAACACGCCGCAGGACTGGTGGGATGTCTCGGTGTACAGCCCGTGGTACTACGACAACATGGTCCAGTCGGGGAACGTGCAGTCCCACCAGCTGTCCGTCCGCGGCGGCGGTGACGCGTTCAACTATTACGCCGCCGGCTCGTGGCGGAACGAAGAAGGCATTCTTCCGAACAACGGCGAAGAGGCGGCTTCCTTCCGGCTGAACCTGGGTGTCTCGCCACGAGACGACATGACGATCCGGCTGAGCACGAGCTACACACAACGCTCGGTCCAGGCGGTACCGGATGCCAACAACACGCGCGGCTACACGATCAACGGCATCATGAAGGGCCCCATGGGCCAGTTCGTGGAGACGCTGACGCTCCCCGAGATCCAGGCGTTCCAGGAAGGGACGCGGTTCCTGGGCGGGATCACGGTCGAACACAACCCCACGGGGGCTTTCTCGCACCGGCTGACGCTGGGCACGGACATCTGGAACCAGGACCAGCACCAGCTGTTCCCCTTCCAGGCCATCTCGAACCTGCCCCTGGGGTTCCGGAGCAACTACCGGCGGGAGAACCGAAACGCCAACCTGGACTACACTGCCTCCTTCCGATTCCACCCCATGGAGACGCTGCGGAGCACCACCTCCGCGGGGTGGCAGTACTTCCACCGGAACACGGGCTCCAGCTCCGCCATCGGCAACGACTTTCCGTTCTTCGGGATCGAGACGGTGAGCGGCGCGCTCCGCACGACGGGCGGTGAATGGCGGACGGAGGAGAAGATGGCCGGGTTCTTCGTGGAGCAGCAGTTCGCCCTGGCGGACCTGCTCTTCCTGAACCTGGGCGCTCGAGCCGACGGGCACAGCGCCTTCGGTGAGGATGTGGACTTCCAGGTCTATCCCAAGGCCAGCCTGTCCTACGTGCTCTCCGACCAGGTCGAGCTGCCCGAGGTCCTTGGGACGCTGCGGCTGCGTGGCGCGTACGGGACGGCCGGCCAGCAGCCGGCGAACTTCGCGGCGGTGCGGACCTGGAACACCGTATCGGCGGTAGGTGCCCAGCCCGCGGTGTTCCCGACGAACCTGGGGAACCCGGACCTGAAGCCAGAAGTCACCCATGAGCTGGAGCTGGGCTTCGAGCTGGGGGTTCTGGCCGACCGGTTCACCTTCGACGTGACCCGCTACGACCAGACGACGAAGGATGCGCTATACGCCGTGCGGGAGCCGCCTTCGCTGGGCGTGTTGAGCCCCCAGCTCCGCAACGTGGGTGAGATCAAGAACGAGGGTTGGGAGATCGCAGCCCGCGGGACGGTCCTCGAGCGGGGTAGCTTCCGCTGGGAAGGGCTGGTCAACTATACCACCAACCAGAACGAGATCCAGAGTCTCGGTGGTGGCGCTCCGATCCAGCTGCAGTGGCTGCAGTGGATGCGGGAAGGCTACCCGGTGGGCGCGTTCTTCGGCGACCGGCCCATCGAGCACAACGGCCAGGTTGGCCTGGCGAGCCAGTTGCTCTGTCAGGTGGGCGTCGCGCCCGTGGAGGGCCAGAGCGAGGCGTGCAGCGTGGACGGCCAGGACGGCGCCATCCCGGAGGGCTGGGACTACATCGGCGGCCCGCTGCCGACCCGGACCATGCAGATCGGCAGCAACTTCAACCTGGGAGCCCGCACCACGCTGAACGTCCTGTTCGATCATCGAGCGGGCGCGTACGCGCAGAGCAGCACGATGCGGTGGCTCATGCAGCCGAACCAGGACGTGACGCAGGCGCACATCGATCGGAACGCCGACCTCGGCTGGCCGGGCCTCAGCACCACGGGCGCGGTGGCCAACGTATGCCGTGACGCGCGGGCCCAGGCCGAGGGCGTGTCCGACGTGTCTTCGCTCCCTGTCCAGACGCAGAAATACCTGATCACCTGCAATCGGAATTCGGCGCTGACGCATGGTGACTTCGCCATGCTCACCGACTTCTGGAAGCTGCGCGAGGTCAGCCTTTCGTACCGGCTGCCCGACGCCTTGCCACAGCGGCTTGGTGTCTCCTCGGCCACACTTACGCTCACCGGCCGGGACCTCTGGCGCGACACGCCCTACATCGGTCTGGAGCCGGAGAGCATGTACCGGAACGACCTGGCCGACTCGGCGTTGCGGAACCAGATCTTCTTCGATACGCCCATCCCCCGGACGATCGCCGTCTCGGTGCGGGCCCAGTTCTGATGATGAGGGAGAGATCCGATATGCGAACGCATAGGAGTGGTACGACCGCGGTCGGCGCGGTCCTGGCCGGGTCGCTGGCCCTCTGGGCATGCGACCTGGGCGTGACCAACCCGGCCCTGATCGAGGAGGAGGACCTGTTCGTGCCGGGCGCGGTGGAGTCCATCGTGAACGGCGCTCGTTACACCTTCAACAACGCCATCACCCAGACGGGGGCGGGCGGCGTGTTCAGTGTAAGCGCAATCCTCACCGACGAGCTGACCCACGTGGGCAGCTGGGTCCCGCCGCGAGAGATCAGCGACGGCACGCCCGGCAACGAGTCGCCCGAGAACCAGAGCCACTGGGGCCAGAGCTCCCGGGCGCGCTGGCAGGCCGAGGACGCAATCGACAAGCTCAATACGATCCTCGGGGATGCTGCCGGCTCAAACCAGTGGATGGCACTGGCCATGCTGTACGCCGGGTTCTCGAACCGGCTGCTGGGCGACATGTTCTGCGAGGCCGTCATCGACGGTGGCGAGCTCGAGCCCCACACGGCGTTCTTCACGCGCGGCGAGGGCCATTTCACCAACGCCATCCAGGTGGCGGGCGCGGCCAACCACGCCCAGTACCGGACCGCGGCCTACGCGGGCCGCGCGCAGGTGCGCATGATGCTGGGCGACTGGAACGGCGCCGTCGCGGACGCGGGTGAGGTCCCCACGGACTTCGTGTTCGTGCACCCCATGTCGGAAAACACAGGTGCCGAGTCCAACGGCGTCTTCGAGTGGGCTGCGCTCGAATCGGGGCAGTACTCGGTCTGGGCCACACCCTTCGCCGAGTGGGGCGTGGACGTCACGGGCACTCTGGAGACCGAAGGCGACCCCCGCGCAACCTTCGAGTTCCGCGACGAGCCGGGCGGCGGAAGCCCTGCGCGCCCGTTCTACTTCATCGAGAAGTACACGTCCCGCAACGATGACATCGTCATCGCGAAGGGGACGGAAATGCGGCTGATCGAGGCGGAGGCGCTGCTCCGGGGCGGCAACGTCGAGGGCGCCGTCGACAGGATCAACGAGGTCCGGTCGTTCCACGACCTCGACGATGCGTCCGCTGCCAACGCCGACGAGGCGTGGGTATTGCTCATGAAGGAGCGCGGCCTGGAGCTTTGGCTCGAAGGCCGGCGTCTGCCGGACCTGCGCCGTTGGGCGGCCGAGGCGGACACACGGGCTCGCATCAACACCACCGCGTGGCGGTTCGGTGAGGTAGCCCGCCCCGTCTACGAGGCGGAGCCCGGCTTCTGCCTGCGGATCAGCACGAACGAGATCTTCTCGAACCCGAATCTGACGGCCAATCCTCCCACCTGATCACCTGGCGCCAGGCCGTGTAGAATTATGGTTTGATACTGGCAGGAGCAGGCCCCCCGACCGACCGCGGTCGGGGGGCCGTTTCCTATCCCCTGGCGCGGCGTCCACGAACCTCCACGGCATGCCTTGCCGGATGGGGCCACGCCACCGACGTTACGCGGATGCTTCAGGCGTTCATAGAGATCACGATCATCCTCCTGCTGGTGATTGCGAACGGCCTTCTGGCCGGCGCGGAGATCGCCGTGGTCAGCGCCCGGAAGACACGCCTCGCCCAGCGAGCCCGCGAGGGTGACGAAGGCGCCCGGAAGGCGCTGGACCTGGCCAGGTCGCCGAACCGGTTCCTGTCCACGGTCCAGATCGGGATCACGGCCATCGCGGTGGTGGCCGGGGCCGTCGGTGGCGCGCGGGTGGCCTCGACGCTGGCGCCCTTCATGTACGTGCACCTGCTGTTTTCGATGGCGGTGTCGCTGGTGCTGTTCGGCGACGTTCCGGATTTCTGGACGGTGGCCGGGGCGGGGATCATCGCGGCCGCAGGGCTCTACATCATCTACCGCGAGCGCCAGTTGCACATCCGCTCGGTCAGTGAAGATTTGCCGCTGTAATTGA
>CAYXJH010000038.1:0-16479 GCA_964465415.1 uncultured Gemmatimonadaceae bacterium | reverse complement strand
CGGAAGAGCACACGTCTGACTGGAGTTCAGACGTGTGCTCTTCCGATCTCCGCGTCGGCGCGGCCGCTGTCCGGGCGACGGCCGACTCCGTGCCGGGGTTCGGTCTCGGGTTCGACTCCGACGTGCCACGGTACGGGGGCGGCGAGATCAAGGGCGTCGAAATCACGGCGCGGCTTCCCACGTTGCTGCCGCCAGTTCGCCTCGAGGGGTGGCTGGTGTCCCTGGACGTGCCGGCGGCATGGCTGTATACGCCCACCGAGCAGTGGCGGGCAGCCCTGGTCTACCACCACCTCCCGCTGGCATCGGGGAACCTGGAAATCTACGGCCGGGCTGAGCACGGGGTCCGCGGGAGCATGCTGGTGCCGGGCGGTGACGAGCCCGTCCGCGTGGGCGCCTACCGAGCGACCAACATCGAGCTAACGATCCGAATCATCTCGGTGCGGGCCTTCATGCGATGGCAGAACGTGTTGAACCGCCCGTTTCAGCAGGATGTGCCCGGGTTCTCCCGTCCCGGCCAGCATATCGTGTACGGGGTCAAATGGGAGTTCTGGAACTGACCACGCAGGACGCTCCGGTTTCTGGCGGACGATGGCGCCGGACCATAGGTTGAGCGCCCCATGATCAGGAGCATGACGGGATTCGGCGAGGCTGCGGTCGACACGGCGGCGGGCGTCCTCCGTGCGGAGCTGCGAACGGTGAACCATCGGTTCTTCAGCCTCAACATCCGCCACCCCGCCGCGCTGGACCGGTTCGAGCCGCAGATCCGTGAATGGGTGCGCTCACTCATTTCCCGCGGCCACGCCAACCTGACCTACCGGCTCGAGGGCGTGGACGGGACGAGCGGCCCGGAGATGGCCCTGGACGTGGAACGCGCGGCTCGCTACCTCCGGATCTTCCGGGAGCTGAAAGAGCGATTCGATCTGCCGGGTGAGGTGACGCTGGAAATGCTCGCCGCCCACACGGATTTGGTGATCCGCGAGCAGAACGACTCTCCGGATCTGGGCGCGGAGGCGGTCCAGGATGTTACCGAGCGGGCGGCGCGCGCCGTCGTTGCCATGCGCGAAGAGGAGGGTCGAACCCTCCATGTGGACCTGGATGGACGGCTCGATGCCATAGCGGACGCGATGGTCGTCATTGCGCAGCGCGCGCCCCTGCGGCTCGCCCGGGAGCACGAGCGCCTGCGCCGGGCCGTCGCGGAGCTGGTGGCGGACGTGAAGGTGGACGACGAGCGGGTCGCCCGTGAGATCGCCATCGTCGCGGACCGTTGGGACATCAGCGAGGAAGTCGTCCGTCTGCGCGCGCACATCGACCATTTCCGTGCGATGCTCGCCGAGGATGCCGCGGAGCCGGTCGGCAAACGGCTGGCCTTCCTCGTGCAGGAGATGCATCGGGAGGCGAACACGATCGGGTCCAAGGCGAACGACGCCGATATCGAGCATCGGGTGGTCGCCATCAAGAACGAGATCGAGCGCCTCCGAGAACAGGTCGACAACGTCGAGTGATCGATCCACGACCCGCCTTTCCCGTCGTATTGTCCGCTCCCAGCGGCGCCGGCAAGACCACGCTCGCCCGCACGCTCATCGGCAGGAATCCGGACATAGCGTTCTCGATCTCCGCGACCACACGGCCCCCGCGCCCCAGGGAGAAGGACGGGCGGGACTACCATTTCGTCGACGACGCCACCTTTAACCGGATGATCGAGCGCGACGAGCTGGCGGAGTGGGCCGTCGTCCACGGCCGGCGCTACGGGACTCCGCGACGGGAGGTCACGTCCGCCATCGAGCGAGGCCGATGCGTGGTTCTGGACATAGATGTGCAGGGCGCCCGGCAGGTCCGCCGCGTTTTTGCCGACGCCGTGCTCGTCTTCATTCTCCCCCCGTCCGCGGCCGAGCTTGGGCGCCGCCTCTCTGGCCGAGCGAGCGAGGATCGCGACGAGCGCCGTCGGCGTCTTGGCAACGCGTTGCGCGAGATCGAGGCCGCGTCCGAGTTCGACTTCGTCATCATCAACGACGATCTGGATCGCGCCGTCCGCGCCATTGAAGCCATCATCGCCGCCGAACGTGCCCGGGTGGCTCGCATGCCGGATCTGGCCGCGCGCACGCGGTCTCTGCTCCACGGCCTGGACGAGCTGATCAGCGAGGCCTGAAACGGGGGTGGGCTTGACGGCGGTTGGGGGGTGTCTCGTTGACCGCTGACCCCCGCCCGGCTTACCTTCCATGATTAGGTTCGACCACCCGAGCATTGTGAAGCGAACATGGACGTAGTCACCCCAGCCGCTGCCGCGGAACACACGGGCAGCAAGTACCTCGGCGTCCTCGTGGCGGCCAAGTACGCCCGCGAGCTGAACGCGCTGCCGAGGGACACGGTCCCGGCGGGACTGGAGAAGAAGCTGACCACCCGGGCCCTGGAGACGCTGGCCGCGGGCGGCATCGAGTTCCGCCTGATCAAGCGACGCCGTCAGTCGGCGCTCTAGCGTTGCGGGGTTGAGGTGGCGGGGCCGCAGCCGGGCGGGTCGCCCGGGACCGGGGCTCGCCGCCCTTGGGCAGGCCACCGCGTGCTGCTCGGCATTACGGGTGGCATCGCCGCATACAAGGTAGTGCAGGTCGCGCGTGACCTGACCCGTTTGGGCGCCGAAGTGGACGTGGTCATGACGCGATCGGCTCGGGCCTTCCTCGGTGAGATATCGTTCGAGGGGGTGACGGGCCGCCCGGTCCGCGGCGACGTCCTTGCCCCGGGTCATGCGCTCGACCACATCCGGCTCGGCCGCGACGCGCATGCGATCTGCGTGGCGCCCGCCACCGCAGACTTCATCGCCAGGGCGGCCCACGGGCGAGCGGACGATCTGCTCGGCGCCACGCTCCTGGCCACGCGTGCTCCGGTCCTGATCTGCCCCGCGATGAATGACCGGATGTGGACGCACCCCGCCACGGTGGCGAACGTGCGTCGCCTCACGGAGATCGGGTATCGCCTGGTGGGTCCTGCGGACGGGCCCCTGGCGTTCGGGGAGGGGAGCGGTCCCGGCAGGCTCGAGGAGCCGGAGGTCCTGGTGGAGCACATCGGTCGGACCCTGGTCGGCGTGACCCGATTCAGCCGGCGCCGAGTCGTGGTGACGGCCGGCCCCACGCGCGAAGCCGTGGACCCGGTCCGTTTCCTGTCCAACCGGTCGAGTGGGCGCATGGGTTTCGCCCTCGCCGCGGCCGCCTGGCGCCGGGGCGCAGATGTGGACCTGGTGGTGGGGCCCACGCCCGTACCGCCGCCCCCGGGCCCCCGGGTGCACCGGGTCGAGACGGGGGAGGAAATGAAGGTGTCGGTGCACCGGTTGCTGGCCGACGCCGACCTCCTGATCATGGCCGCCGCGCCGGCGGACTTCCGGCCACGGTCGGTGGCCACGGCGAAGATCAAGAAGGAGTCGGCGCCTGCGAGCATCGCGCTGGAATCGGCCCCGGACATCCTGATGGAGACCCGGGGGGATCGACCGTCCGGGTGCATCGTTGTGGGCTTCGCGCTCGAGACGGACGACGGTGAGGCGAACGCGCGTCGCAAGCTGGAATCGAAGAAACTCGACCTGGTCGTGCTGAACCAGACCGGGCCGGCTTCCGGATTCGATACGGATACGAATCAGGTCACGCTGCTGGCTCCGGGCGGTGAGACGGAGGTATTGCCCGTCCTGCCCAAGGACGAGGTCGCGGAGCGGATTCTCGATCGGGTGGAGCGGCGCATGCCGTTCCCGGACGAATAACGGTGGACGCCCGGGCTCGCCTGGAGACTGTCCTCCGGGAGCTTGACCAGTTCGGCGTCCGGGAAGTGTTCCTGGACCGGCTCGGCACGTTCGAGGCTCTGGCGCTCGCCCGCGGTGCCTTGCCCACGGTTCGCGCTCCGGAGGGCCTGGACGCCCTGGCGGCGACCGCGGCAGAATGCCAGCGGTGCCGCCTCAGCGCCGGTCGGACGCAGGTGGTGTTCGGCCGCGGAAGCGCGACCGCCGACCTGGTCGTCGTGGGCGAAGCCCCGGGCGGGGAGGAGGACCGTCAGGGACTCCCGTTCGTGGGACCGGCCGGGAAGATGCTGGACCTGCTCCTCCTGTCGATCGGGTTCGACCGGGAGAACGTGTACATTTGCAACGTGCTGAAGTGTCGCCCTCCGAACAATCGCGATCCGCAGCCGGACGAGGTGGCGGAGTGTGCACCGTACCTGCACGCACAGCTGGAGGCGATCGAGCCACGCGCCCTGCTGGCGGTGGGCAAGTTCGCGGCACAGATGCTCTCCGGCAGCGACGCGAGCATCGGCGGCCTGCGCGGCCGGGTACACCAGTACCGGGGCGTGCCGGTGGTGGCGACCTACCACCCGGCATACCTGCTCCGCTCACCGCAGGCCACCCGAAAGACATGGCAAGACTTGCAGGTACTCCGACAGGTGTTGGATGAACGCTCCTGAAGCAAATGTGGTGACCTTCCGGGCGCCCTCCGATCGCCAGCCGCCCTACGCGGCGGAGGCGGAGGTGAGCGTGCTGGGCGGGATGCTGATCGATGGCGACGCCGTCGCGAAGGCTATCGAGGTCATCGACGAGAGCATGTTCTACCGGGAGGGCCACCGCCGGATCTTCCGGTCCATGGCTCGACTGTTTCAGCGTGGCGAGGTGGTGGACCCGACCACCGTCGCCGAGGATTTGAAACAGACCGACGACCTGGAACAGGCCGGCGGACTACCCTACCTCGCCGAGCTGCTGGACGCGGTGCCGACGGCCGCCAACATCGAGTATCACGCGCGGATCGTCCGGGAGCGCGCCCTCATGCGCCGCCTCATTGAGGCATCCTCGGCGATCATACGGGACGTGTACGAACCGGGCGAACGGACGGTCGATGAGCTGCTGGACCTGGCGGAGCACAAGATCTTCCAGCTGGCCCAGTCCTATGAGCGGGAGGGGTTCGTCTGGATCAAGAAGATCCTCTACCCCACGTTCGAGCGGATCGAGCAGCTGCAGGCGGCGAAGGGCGGCGTCACGGGCGTCGGGACCGGGTTTCCCGATCTGGACTCGAAGACGGGGGGCTTCCAGAAGAGCGACCTGGTGATCATCGCGGCTCGACCGTCCATGGGGAAGACGGCGCTGGTGATCTCCCTGCTTCTGCACGCGGCCATCACCCAGCAGAAGCCGGTCGCCCTATTCTCGCTCGAGATGAGCAAGGAGCAGCTGGTCCAACGCATGTTGTGCTCGGAGGCGTTGGTGGACCTGGGACGCCTGCTGCGGGGGCGGCTGACGGACGACGACTACGTGCGACTGGCTCAGGCGGCGGGACACCTGAACACGGCTCCGATCTGGATCGACGACTCGGGTGCCCTGAACGTACTGGAGATGCGGGGCAAGGCGCGGCGGTTGAAGGCGGAACAGCCGGAGCTGGGCATGGTGGTCGTCGATTACCTGCAGCTCATGCAGGGCGGAGCCAGGAACGCCGAGAATCGGCAGCAGGAGGTGAGCGAGATCAGCCGAGGACTGAAGGCGCTCGCCAAGGAGCTGGAGGTCCCGGTGATCGCGCTGTCCCAGCTCTCACGGGCCCCTGAGCAGCGGGCCGATCACCGGCCCCAGCTGTCGGACCTGCGGGAGTCCGGGTCCATCGAACAGGATGCCGATCTGGTCATGTTCCTGTACCGTCCCGAGTACTACCTATCCGACATGGAGGCGCAGGAGAAGGGGTTGGCCGGGAAGGCGGAGCTCATCATCAGCAAGCAACGCAACGGACCGACGGGGATCATCGATCTGTTCTTCCGCAAGGAGAGCACGCGCTTCGAGTCGTTCACGTCCGCCGAGCGGGCTTGAGCGCCCGACATCGACCCGTCCCGCGATGTCCCGGACCAAGACCACGTTCTTCTGCACACAGTGCGGCAACGAGACCGCGCGGTGGCAGGGCCAGTGCCCGGCGTGCGGTGAGTGGAATGTGCTCGCCGAGGAGTTGAAGTCCAAACGCTCACGCTCCGCCGCGGAATCGGGCAGGAGCGCGCGCTCCGGCGGCTCGACGGCAGCGCCCGTCCGGCTCGGCGCCGTGGAAGCGGGCGCCACGACCCGGTGGGCGACCGGAATCCGGGAGCTGGACTTCGTGCTGGGCGGCGGGGTCGTGCCCGGGTCCTTGATCCTCCTGGGCGGTGAGCCGGGCATCGGCAAGAGCACGCTCCTGCTGCAGGCCGCGGCGCGCCTGGAGTCGGGAGGGCGCCCCGTCCTCTACGTGTCGGGCGAGGAGTCGGCCGGCCAGGTCCGGTTGAGGGCCGACCGATTGGGAGCGGGCGCAGCCGATGTCGTCTTTCTGGCAGAGACCGAGCTGGGTGCCATGCTCGGGCAGGCCGTCGGCTCGTCCCCGCAGGTGCTGATCGTCGATTCCATCCAGACCGCATACACAGATGCCCTGGACGGCGCGCCCGGGAGTGTCACCCAGGTGCGGGAGTGCGCCGCGCGGCTCCAGCGGTTCGCCAAGGAGACCGGGACGGCGGTGTTCCTGGTCGGCCACGTCACCAAGGGCGGGACGGTCGCGGGGCCGAGGACCCTGGAGCACATCGTCGATACCGTCCTGTATTTCGAGGGCAGTCGGAGCCTGGATCACCGGGTGCTCCGGGCGACCAAGAACCGGTTCGGCGGTGTGGACGAGATTGGCGTGTTCCGCATGACGGTGGAGGGTCTGGAAGGGGTGGACAGCCCTTCCGAGCTATTCCTGGGTGAACGGCTCGAAGGCGTGAGCGGGACGGCCGTGGTATCGATCCTTGAAGGGACGCGGCCGGTGCTGGTGGAGGTGCAGGCGCTGTGTACGCCGTCGCCATTCGGCGCCGCGCAGCGGGTCACCACCGGGTTCGACCGTCAGCGTCTGTCGCTCCTGCTGGCGGTGCTCGAGAAGCGCGCCGGATTGGGGTTCGCGGGGCATGACGTATTCCTCAACGCGGTGGGCGGTGTGCGGCTAGGCGAGCCGGCGTCGGACATGGGGATCGTCGCAGCGCTGGCCAGCAGCCTCCGGGACAGGGCCATTGCTTCGGATGCGCTGTTCGTGGGAGAGGTGGGTCTGGGTGGCGAGATCCGGGCGACGAGCCAGCTCGAGCGGCGCCTGTCCGAGGCGGAGCGGCTCGGCTTCCGGGCGGCCTACGTTCCGGGTCGCGCCCGGGCAGCGGTCGACCTGGACCTCATCCGTGTGGCCTCGGTGAGCGAGCTGCTCGAGGCGTTGTGAGCATGCGCCGGAACGTCGCGGTCGTGGTGCCGGCGGGCGGTGCAGGCCTGAGGATGGGGACCGGGGTACGCAAGCAGTACCTGGAACTGGGGGGTCAGCCGATCCTTCTGCGTTCCCTGCGCGTGTTCCTGGACCATCCGGCGGTGCGCTGGATCATCGTATCATTGCCCGCCGACGACATGGACCCGTTGCCCTCCTTCCTGCCTGAGCGTGTCGTCGCCGTGGCCGGAGGCGAGCAACGGGGCGACTCGGTGCGGGCAGCCCTCGAAGCGGTGCCGGGCGGCGCCGACACGATCTTGATCCACGATGCCGCACGCCCGCTCCTGACCCGGGCCGTCGTGGACCGCGTCGTCGGGGCTACGACCGCGGACACCGGGGCCATTGCAGCCGTGCCTGTGGCGGATACGCTGAAGCGAGTCGGTGATGATGGCGCCGTCCTCGACACGGTAGACCGCCGGAGGATGTGGCAGGCGCAGACACCTCAGGGTTTCGCCCGGGATGTTATTGTTGGGGCGTATGAGCGAGCGGCGGTCGAAGGCGTCACGGCCACGGACGATGCGGCGCTCGTCGAGCGGTATGGCGGTCGGGTAGTCGTCGTCGAAGGGGACGTGCGCAACATCAAGATTACCCGGCCACGGGACCTGGACCTGGCGGAGACCCTCCTTCGGAGCGCGGAGCGGAGATGACGGCAGATCGCGGCGAACCCACCAGCTTCAACATCCTGTTCGTGTGCACGGGGAACACGTGCCGAAGCCCGATGGCCGCGGCGCTGGCCCGGCATGCGTTGGCGGGTCGGGGCTGGCACCACGTCGAGGTCCGGTCGGCCGGCACCGGTGCGCTGGCCGGCGCTCCCGCCTCGGACCAGGTCCCGATCGTTATGCGCGACAAGGGGATTCCGATCGAGCCACACGAGGCGAGCGAGCTCACGACCGAGCTGGTCGAATGGGCCGACTCGATTCTGGTCATGAGTCATGGCCACCTCGACGCCGTCGAAGCGATGGGGGGCGGCGAGAAGGTTGCGATCATCACGCAGTTCTTACAGGGCGATGCAGCGGGTCAACCGGTCCTCGATCCGTTCGGCGGCAGCGTGGACCTGTACCGAAACACGGCTGACCAGTTGGAGCGCGCGGTGGGCGCCGTCCTCGACCGGCTCCAGCCGATCCTGGCCCCCTGACCCCGGCCGCCATGGATCCAGGGCCTGACACTCGCCTGATCGCGTTGCTCGGCGACCCGGTCCATCACTCCCTCTCGCCCCGTTTCCAGAACGCCGCCATCCGGGCGGCCGGCCTGGATGCCGTCTACCTCGCCCTGCGCTGCGACCCGGATCAGGTCGAGGGCCTGCTCACCGGCATCGCGCAGGCGGGCGGGGCGGGGAACATCACCATCCCCCACAAGGAGCACGCGGCGAGACTCGTCGAGGTGCCCACCCGGGCCGTGGAACGGACCGGCGCCTGCAACACGTTCTGGCTCCAGGATGGAAGGATCCACGGAGACAATACGGATGTCTCAGGATTCGCGGCGGCCGCACGCATGCTCATCGGGCCACCCGCGGGTGCGCGCGTTCTCGTTCTCGGCGCTGGCGGCGCAGCGCGCGCGGTGGTCCTGGCGCTGATCGATGCGCGAGCGGACTCGATCCATGTGCTCAACCGGAGTGTCGATCGCGCCCGCGCCCTGGCGCAAGGGCTGGATTCCGAGGGGCGCAGGGTCGCCGTCGTTGAAGATCCGTCGGAGCTCCGCAGGGAGGGGTTCGACCTGGTGGTCAACGCGACTCCGGCGGGGATGCATCCGGACGATGCGGCACCGCTCGGTCTCGGTCGCATCGCGCGGACCGGTGCCGTGCTGGACCTCGTGTGCCGGGTAGGGGGGACGACCTGGGTCCGGGACGCCGCGGCTCGAGGGATCCCGGCAGCAGACGGCCTCGAGATGCTCCTGCACCAGGGTGCCGACGCCTTCCGCCGCTGGTTCGAGCAGGACCCGGACCTCGACTTCATGCGAAAGGCGCTCCGATAGGGGCGAGCCTCATCCGGCCATTCCCGCGCCCCAACGCACTACCGATCGTCATGCATGTCCCTGCGATCGGGTCTGCTCGAACTCGTGTTCGCCCCGCGTTGCCTCGGGTGTCGGGGCGCGGCAGGCAGCGCTGGGCAAATCGTCTGCGGTCGTTGCCGCGCCCGGCTCGCCCCGCCCCCACCCCCGCTTTGCGCCCGGTGCGGCTTCCCCAGGCTTCGGACGGGGCGGGCTGCGGGTCCGACCTGTCAGGAATGCGGCGACTGGCCGCTGGACGTCCGAGCGGCTCGCTCCGCGTGCCTGCTACGCCCGCCCGCCGACACCCTGGTCCATGAGCTGAAATATCGGGGTTGGCGTGCACTCGCACCCTTCATGGCTCAGCGCATGGCAGCGACGAGCCTCCCGGCAGACACCGTGGAGGAGAGTCGCCTCGTCGTGCCCGTCCCCACCACCGCGATCCGCCTCCGCGAGCGGGGCTACAACCAGGCCGAGCTTCTCGCGCGCGCGTTCGCCAGCCTGTCCGGAAGATCCGTCATCGCCGCGTTGTCCCGCGGGCCCGGCGCGAGGAGCCAGACGGCCTTGCAGCCCGCCGCACGGCTGGCTAACGTGGCGGGGGCTTTTGCCCTGCAGGGCGGCTTCGCCCGGGAGATCGCCGGCGAGCACCTCCTCCTGGTGGACGACGTCCTGACAACCGGCGCGACCGTGATCGCGTGCAGCGAAGCCCTGGTCGCCGCGGGTGCGCGGTGCGTGACGGTCGTCACGTTCGCGAGGGCGACGGGACGGCTTCCCCTGAATTGATCAGGACTCTGAACTGAACGGAGAGACGGAACATGGCGACTCGGGTAGCGATAAACGGCTTCGGCCGGATCGGGCGGAACATCCTGCGCGCGGCGAAGCAATACGGATCGGAGCTCGACTTCGTCGCGGTGAACGACCTGACGGACGCAGACACGCTGGCGCACCTCCTTCGCTACGATTCGGTCCACGGCCGATACCCGGGCGACGTCGAGGTCTCGGGTGACGGACTGAAGGTGGATGGTGACGAGATCCGGGTCCTGGCCGAGCGCGACCCGGCCAAATTGCCGTGGGAGGATCTCGGCGTCGACATCGTGTTCGAGGCAACCGGGCTCTTCACCAGCCGAGAGAAGGCCCAGCTCCACATCGATGCCGGCGCGGCCAAGGTCGTCATCACGGCCCCGGCGAAGGGCGAGGACATCACGGTAGTGCTCGGTGTGAATCACGAAAAGTACGAACCCGACAACCACCACGTCATCTCCAACGCTAGCTGCACGACCAACTGCCTCGCCCCGGTCGTCAAGGTGTTGCTCGATTCGTTCGGGTTCCGACGCGGCGTCATGACCACCATTCACGCATACACGAACGATCAGAACATCCTGGACCTGCCGCACAAGGATCTACGGCGGGCGCGGGCTGCCGCGCTCTCCATCATTCCGACCACCACCGGCGCCGCCAAGGCCACGGGCCTCGTACTCCCCGAGGTGAAGGGGAAGATCGACGGTATGGCCATGCGAGTTCCGACACCCAACGTCTCCATAGTCGATCTCGTCGCCGAGCTCGAGCAGGACGTCTCCGTCGAATCGGTCAATCAGGCCATGCGTGACGCGGCCGGCGGACATCTCGAGGGGATCCTCGATGTCGCCGACGAGCCGCTGGTGAGCGTCGACTTCGTGGGCAATCCCGCCAGCTCCATCGTCGACACGCGGTCCACTTTCGTCATCGACAAGCGTTTGGCGAAGGTCGTGTCGTGGTACGACAACGAGTGGGGCTATTCGGTACGGTGCCTGGATCTGGCGGCGCACATCGCGGAGCGCATGTAGCGGCCCGGCAACGAGTTCAGGGCATCCTGGTGAGGATGGACTGGAGCTGTGTTGCTATTGACTCCGGGCGGACGGGGCGTTAGCCTGCAGGTGTGCGGGGGCTCACCGGGTCGCGACCCGTGGGTCCCCGTCGCATCATGCGGCGGCGAGTGGGCGAGCTGGCACGTATCTGGCGCCGTTGTCCCACGTGATCCGGAACAGTCGTCCGGAGGGGTCCATGGCAGGAGCAGATCAGGGACACAGTGGCACCTACCGCTGCCCCGTGTGCGGGCATCGCGACACCGCGGATCTGCCGGCGGGGCAGAATGCGCTCGTAATCTCGTGCAGCTACTGCAACACCCCCCTGGAGGTCGCTTCGCGAGGGGCCGACTCCCTGCGGTTCAGCGTACAGGTTTCGGAACAGCCAGCGGCGTGACGGACGGGCGGGGTACCGCTCGATGAAATGATGCAGCCACGGTCCCGGGGATCGTGGCTGTACTGCATCCGGGGTGATCCATGAACAAGCGCACGGTGAGGGATCTGGACGAGCGGGCCCTGGGGGGGAGGCGCGTCCTGATGCGAGTCGATTACAACGTTCCCATTACGGAAGGGCGGGTGACGGATGACGCGCGGATCCGCGCAACGCTGCCGACCCTGCGATTCCTGCTCGACCGGGACGCGCGAGTGATCCTGATGTCGCATCTCGGACGCCCCAAGGGTCAGTGGTCGGAGAAGTATTCGCTCCGTCCGGCCGCGGAAGCGCTCTCCGAGCTCGCCGACGCACCCGTGCGGCTGGTCGCCGACATCGTGGGAAGTGAAGCGCGGAGTGCCGTCTCGGCGATGAAGGATGGCGAGATCGTCGTTCTTGAGAACACGCGGTTCCTGCCCGGTGAAGAGACCAACGACCCGCACCTAGCCGAAGACATGGCCGGTCTCGGGGACGTGTACGTGAACGACGCGTTCGGCGCGGCGCACCGCGCCCACGCCTCGACGGTGGGCGCGCCCGAGCACATGAAGCGCCAGGGCAAAGCGGCCGTAGCAGGACTCTTGATGGAGGCGGAGCTCCGCTTCCTCGGAGGCGCCCTCGAAGCACCGGAACGTCCGTTCGTGGCGGTGCTGGGCGGCGCGAAGATCTCGGGCAAGATCGACGTGATCGAGAACCTGCTGACCAAGGTCGACCGGCTGTTGATCGGCGGTGCCATGGCCAACACGTTCTTCCGCGCCATGGGGCTGGAAACCGGGAGCTCGCTGGTCGAGGAGGAGCGGATCGACATGGCTCGCGACCTTCTCGAGCGGGCGGGGGACACGATGGTGCTGCCCATCGACGGGGTCATTGCCGAAAGCGCCGATGCGGACGCCGAGTCGCGATCCGTGGATCGCGAAAAGGTCCCGGCCGGCTGGTCGATCCTGGACATCGGCCCCGCGTCGGTGTCCAGGTTCCGGGCAGAGCTCGAAACGGCCCGGACCGTGGTGTGGAACGGCCCGATGGGCATGTTCGAGCTCGTGCCCTTCCGAGGCGGGACCGAGGCCGTGGCGCGGGCCGTCGCCGATGTGACCCGGGCGGGTGCCACCACCATTATCGGCGGTGGTGACACTGCAGCGGCCATCAAGGAGGCAGGCCTGGAAGACAGCGTTACCCACGTATCCACAGGGGGCGGCGCCTCGCTGGAGTTCCTCGAAGGCCGCATCCTGCCGGGCGTGGCCGTGCTCGATGAAGGGGGGACGGAATGACGGACCCGCTGAAGACCCCGGTCATTGCCGGGAACTGGAAGATGCACAAGGGGCCGGAGTCGGCGCGGAAGTTCTGTCGCGAATTCGCCCAGGTCGCCCCTGCCGGCGATCACACCCTCATCCTGTTCCCTCCGGCCATCGCCCTGACCACGGTTCGCGATGCCCTCGCCGAGCACGACATCGGGATCGGGATCCAGAACGTGCACTGGGAGTCGCACGGGGCATTCACGGGCGAGATCAGCGCCGGCATGGCCCGGGAGGCCGGCGCGTCCTACGCCCTGGTCGGTCATTCGGAACGGCGACACGTCTTCGGCGAGACCGACGACGAAACGGCCCGGAAGGTCAACGCCGCCGGCGCGGCGGGTCTCGTCCCCGTCCTCTGCGTCGGTGAGACCCTCGAAGAGAGGAAGGCGGGACGTCTCGACGAGGTCATTCTCCGCCAGCTCGATGCCGGGCTCCGCGACGTATCCGGCAAGGACGCTGCGCGGATCCTCGTCGCCTACGAGCCCGTCTGGGCCATCGGGACGGGAGAAACCGCTACCCCCGATGACGCGGCCGACGCCCACGCGCGCCTGCGCCGCCGCCTCGAGGAGAAGTTCACCGACGCAGGCTCAGCCATTCCCATCCTGTACGGGGGCTCCGTCAAGGCGGACAACGCCGCCGAGCTCCTCGCCGCCCCCGGGGTCGGCGGCGTCCTCGTGGGCGGGGCAAGCCTCGATCCCAGGGAGTTCGCACGAATCGCGTTGGCGTGATGCGAGCCGAAAGGCCGGCCGCCGTGGTTGACAGACCACGCCCCGTTCCACGACTTTATCAAGCTGTACATTCAACTCCCCGAGAGACGAGAAACAGGTGTTCGCACTACTTCTGGCGCTCCTGATCCTGGACGGTCTGCTGCTGATCGTGATCGTGCTGATGCAGGCGGGGAAGGGGGGTGGTCTGGCCGCCATGGGTGGTGGCGGCGGGGCGGGTACGGAGACCTTGATGGGGGGTGGCCGCCAGGCGGCCACCGTCCTCACGAAGGCGACGTGGACGACCGGCGCGATCTTCATTGGGTTGTCTGTGGTGCTGGCGGTGCTTTCGTCGCGGGCGCAGGACACGCGGCCGTTGTTGCAGCAGGAGCTGCAGCAGACAGCCCCCGTGACGCCCCAGCCGATCGTGCCGCAGCCGGGCGAGGAGGGGACGGTGCCGGGTGAGGGAGCGGCACCGGGCGAGGTGGTGCCAGGCGTCGTTCCGGGAGCGCAGGAAGACGGCGGCTCCTGACGCGCTGTGTCGGCACTCGTGAACGGGGCGGAAGCGGCGGCTGTGGAGGGCGACACGACGGGATCGAGCAGGGAAGGGTGGCTGGAGCTCTACTACTGGCTGCACCTGACGCGTGAAGTAGAGCGCGTGCTGGCCACTCTCTATCGACAGAACAAGGTTATCGGCGGTCTCTATCGTTCGCTCGGTCAGGAAGCGGGCGCGGTGGGGACCGCTTTTGCGTTGCGGCGGCGCAGCGATGGAACCGGCGACGTGCTGTCCCCAGCGATCCGGGATCTGGGCGCGATGCTCATGATGGGGGCGGACGCGGCCGATGTGATGCGCCAGTACATGGCGAAGGGCGACGGGCCGACGGGCGGCCGCGAGACGAATGTGCACTTCTCCGACTACCGGAAGGGGTATGTGGGGCTCATCTCGCATCTCGGCGTGATGGTGGAGGTGATGGCGGGCGTCGCATTGTCGTTCCGGATCCGTGGCGAGGACCGTGTCGCGGTGGTCTATAGCGGCGACGGCATGACGTCCACCGGGGCGTTCCACGAGGGGCTGAATCTGGCGGCGGTGCAGCGGCTCCCCATGGTGGTGGTCGTCGAGAACAACGGCTACGCGTACTCGACGCCGACGTCGCGACAAACCGCCGTGGCATCGTTCGTGGACAAGGCGGACGGGTACGGCATCCGGGGCGAGCGGGTCGACGGTAACGACGTGCTGAAGGTGTACGCCGCGGCGCGGCGCGCGGTCGATCATGCACGGGACGGGGGCGGTCCGACCCTGCTGGAGCTCATCACGTATCGTCGCCTCGGCCACGCCGAGCACGACGCGCAGAAGTACGTGCCGGACGGCGAGATCGCGGAATGGGAAACACGTGACCCGCTGGACCGGTTCCACGACTGGCTGCTCGGGGAGGGCGGCGCCGAGGCGGCCGAGCTCGAACGGGTCCGAGCCCGGACTAGAGCCGAGGTCGATGGGGCGCGGACGGCGGCCGAGGCGTCGCCCATGCCGGATTCGACCACAGGCCACGATGATGTTTACGCGGAGGACCTGGGCTGGACGCCCTGGACACGGCGGCCGCACCCCCACCCCCACGGGTCATAGGCATGGAGAAGCCGGATCACGTCCGCCAGACGGAGCGCGGCGAGCCAGTGACGATGCTGGAAGCGATTCGGGAGGCGCTCTGGGAGGAGATGGAGCGGGACCCGGACGTATTCATGATGGGCGAGGACATTGGCGCATACGGCGGCGCGTTCAAGGTCACCGACGGCTTCCTCGCCCGCTTCGGCGAGAAGCGCGTAATCGATACGCCCATCAGCGAGGCCGGATTCACGGGCGCGGCGGCGGGTGCGGCGCACATGGGCCTCCGCCCGGTGGTCGAAATGCAATTCATGGACTTCGTGAGCTGCGCGTACGAGCCGCTCACGAACTACATCGCCACGTCCCGGTGGCGGAAAGCCGGCTCCCAGCCCATGGTGATCAGGGGACCCGTCGGCGGCGGCGTCCGCGGCGGCCCGTTCCACTCGCAGAACCCGGAGATGGCGTTCTTTCACACGCCCGGCCTCAAGATCGTGTATCCGAGCACAGCCCGGGATGCGAAGGGCCTGCTCAAGGGGGCGATCCGAGACGAGGATCCGGTGCTGTTCTTCGAGCACAAGAAGCTCTACCGGGCGCCGTTCCTGCGCGAGGTCCTCTCGCCCGAGGACCACGCCATTCCCCTCGGGGTCGCGCGTCTCGACCGGGAAGGCGCCGACGTGTCGATCATCACGTACGGGAACATGGTCCATGAGAGCCGGAAAGCGGCGGAGCGGCTGGCCGAGGACGGGATCGAGGTGGAGATCCTGGACCTGCGATCATTGATCCCCCTGGATGAAGAGGCGATCCTTGCCTCCGTGAAGAAGACGCACCGCCTGCTCGTGGTCCACGAGGATACGCGGACCGGCGGCATTGCGGGCGAGATCGCGATGCGGGTGAGCGAGAAGGCCTTCGAGTGGCTCGACGCGCCCATGCTGCGCGTGACGGCGCTGGATACGCCGGTGCCCTACTCGCCGCCCCTGGAGGACTATTTCCTGCCGCAGGTGGACGATATCCTGACGGCGTGCCGGTATCTGGTGGAATACTAGACGACGATCGGCGTTCGGCGTACCGCTACCAACACGGGATCCAAGATGCCAAAAATCGAAGTTCCGATGCCCCAGATGGGTGAGTCCATCGCGGAGGGAACCGTCTCGCGCTGGCTGAAGCAGCCGGGCGAGTCCGTGGAACGTGACGAGCCGATCCTGGAGATCTCGACGGACAAGGTGGACGCGGAGATCCCGGCTCCATCCTCGGGCACGCTGGTGGACATCCAGGTGCAGGAAGGAGAAACCGTCGAGGTGGGCACGGTGGTCGCTTTCATCGATACCGACGGCGGCGCTGGCGCGTCGGAGGCACCTGCCGCGGACGCCGAGGCATCGGCGACCGAAGCCGAGGCGCAGCAGGCC
>CAYXJH010000037.1:0-16628 GCA_964465415.1 uncultured Gemmatimonadaceae bacterium | reverse complement strand
TCGCCGCCGAGAACGCCCGCTTCGGCCTGCCCGAGGTCAAGCTCGGCATCATCCCCGGCTACGGCGGAACCGTCCGCCTGCCCCGGATCGTAGGCCGCGGCCGAGCCCTCGAGATGGTCCTCACCGGCGAGATGATCTCGGCCCAGCGCGCCTTCGAGATCGGCCTCGCCAACCAGGTCGTCCCCCAGGCCGACCTCCATGCGACCGCCGAGCAGCTTCTCGACGGCATCCTTGAGAACGGGCCCATCGCGATCCGGTTCGCCCTCGAAGCCGTCGACCGAAGCCTGGAGACGGGGATCGATGAGGGGTTGGGGCTCGAAGCACACCTCTTCGGACTGCTCGCTTCCACGGAGGACATGAGGGAGGGAATGGGGGCGTTCCTGGAGAAGCGGAAGGCGGAGTTCAGGGCTCGCTGACGGGCACGGCGAGCCCGCATGCGAACAGTGAGCCCGCATGCGAGCGCGGAGAGGCGGTCGGAAGTTGCCTCACGCGCGCGCGTGCGATAACTTTGAATCGATGGACTCTCCGCGCTCCCTCATTTGCCAGGAACTGCGTCTACGCCAGTTCCGGAACTATCCGGCGCTGGACCTGCGCTTTCCGCCTGGCGGCGCCGCGGTCATAGGGCCGAACGGGTCCGGGAAGACCAACCTGCTGGAAGCGCTGTACTACCTGGAGATCTTTCGTTCCTTTCGCGCGTCTCCTGACGAGCAGCTGTGCCGCTTCGGGGCCGATGCGTTCCATGTACGGGGGGTGTTCCGGGATCCGGCGGACGATGTCGAGCTGGAGGTGACCGCTGCGTACGATCGCCGCCGCAGGGAGAAGCGCGTCACGGTGAACGGGGCCGTCCCCGAGCGCCTGGCGGATGCCCTGGGTCGGATCGGGATGGTCGTGTTCTCTCCGTCGGACGTCGCGCTGGTCACAGGCGCCCCGTCCGAGCGGCGCCGATTTCTCGATATCGTCCTGTCCCTGAACGCGCCCGGCTACCTGGCCGCGGCGCAGCGATTCCGTCGGACGTTGAGGCAGCGAAACACGCTCCTCCGGGAGGGCGCCGCTCCTGCCGCCATCGAGCCGTGGACCGAAGCGCTCGTGGACGCGGGGGCGGATGTGATGGCTGCACGGGCCCGGTGGGTGGCGGACCACGCCCAGGCGTTCGCCGACTCCAACGCGTCCATCGACGGCGAGGCGGCCACGCGGCTGGAGTACCGCTGTAGTGTGCCGGGCGCTTCGAGCGATCGGGCCGAGGCGGCGGACGCGCTACGAACCGGGCTGGCCCGGCTCGCCCCAAGGGAACGGGAGCAGGGCATCACCCTGCGGGGTCCCCATCGCGATGACCTGGGGCTCATCCGGCTGGACGACGGGGACGGAACGGACCTCCGTGACTTCGGGTCCGGCGGGCAGCAGCGAACTGCGGCCATCGCGCTGAGGCTCATGGAGGCGGCCACCATTCGCACAACCCGGCGCCGCGCGCCGATCGTGCTGCTCGATGACGTCTTTGCCGAGCTGGACTCCGCGCGCTCCGAGCGGGTCCTCGGCCTCCTCGATGCCGAGCCCGGTCAGGTCATCCTGACGGCGCCGAAGGCGTCCGACATGGAGGTTCGCCGTGATTCCCTGCCGCGCTGGCGGATCGCCGGCGGTCAGATCGTGGCGGCCGCGTGAGCGACGGCCGGGGCCGGCCGATGCGGGTTGCCGAAGCGTTGGCTTCCTACCTCCAGCGGTCCGGGCTCGGTGAACGGCTGGCGGAGACGTCGGCGCTCGACGAGTGGCCCGGTCGCGTCGGTGACCGGATCGCCCGTGTCACAACGCCCCTGCACGTGGCGAATGGCGTGCTGTTCGTCGCCGTCTCATCGAGCGCCTGGTTGATGGAGCTGCGCCTCATGGAGAGAGAGGTCCGGCGTCGACTGAACGCGGGCAAGGACCGGGGGCGGATCGATCGCATTCGATTCGTGATGACCGCCGACGAGGAGCCCCACGATGGGAGCCGCCGGAATGCCGGAGAACGTTGATACGCAGTAACCTGCGGGCACGTCGGGGGTAGTATCCGGGTCCCGACGATGGACGTGACAACTCGAACCATATGACCATGGCGAAGAAGCCGAAGACCAACGACTACACCGCGGGACAGATCCAGGTACTCAAGGGTCTGGACGCGGTCCGCAAGCGCCCGGGCATGTACATCGGGTCCACGTCCGCGCGCGGGCTTCACCACCTGGTTTACGAGGTGGTGGACAATGCGGTCGACGAGGCCATGGCCGGCTTTTGCACCCGGATCGATGTGGTGCTCCTGGCCGACGGCTCCGTCACCGTCGTGGATGACGGTCGCGGCATCCCCGTCGACGTGCATCCGACGGAGGGCGTGCCGGGCGTCGAGCTGGCCATGACGACGCTCCACGCGGGCGGAAAGTTCGACCGCAACACGTACAAGGTCTCGGGCGGGCTGCACGGCGTCGGCGTAAGCGTGGTGAACGCCCTGTCCGAATGGCTCGAGGTGGAGATCCGGCGCGATGGTGAGGTCTATCGGCAGCGCTACGCCCGGGGGGTGAAGCAGACGGAGCTCGAAGCCATCGGGAGCGTGAAGAAGAAGGAGAGCGGCACGCGCGTGTCCTTCAAGCCGGACCCCGAGATCTTCACGGAGCTCCAGTACAACTACGACACACTGTCGAACCGCCTCCGGGAGATGGCGTTCCTGACTCGCGGCCTGCTGATCACGCTGACCGAGGAGCGGGTCGAAGAGGGCGAGGCGCCGAAGAGCGAAGAGTTCAGGTTCGAAGGCGGCATCGTGGAGTTCGTCGAGTACCTCCGCGGCACCCGCCAGCCCCTGCACCCGAAGCCGATCTTCATCGAGGCATCCCGTGACGAGGCGGAGATCGAGCTGGCCCTCCAGTACGACCAGGGCTACAACGAGAGCACGTTCACATTCGTCAACAACATCAACACGCACGAGGGTGGGAGCCACCTCACGGGCTTCAAGGCGGCGCTCACGCGGACGCTCAACGATTACGCTCGCAAGAACGGCCTCCTGAAGAAGGACCTGGACTCCCTGTCGGGCGAGGATATCCGGGAGGGCCTGACGGCGGTGCTCTCGATCCGCGTCCGGGAGCCGCAGTTCGAAGGCCAGACCAAGACCAAACTGGGCAACTCGGAGGTGCGTGGGGCGGTCGAGCAGGTCGTCAACGAGAAGTTGGCCGTATTCCTGGAAGAGAACCCGTCGGTCGGCAGGATCATCATCGACAAGGCGGTGCAGGCGGCCCGCGCCCGGCTGGCGGCCCGCAAGGCCCGGGACCTGACACGGCGCAAGGGCGCGCTCGAGGGCAGCGTCCTGCCCGGCAAGCTGGCCGATTGCTCCATCACCGATCCCACCGTCTGCGAGCTGTACCTGGTGGAGGGTGACAGCGCGGGCGGGACGGCCAAGCAGGGGCGGAACCGGCAGTTCCAGGCCATTCTGCCGCTTCGCGGGAAGATCCTGAACGTGGAAAAGGCTCGCCTCGACAAGATCCTGTCGAACGAGGAGATCCGGACCATGATCACGGCCATCGGGACGGGGATCGGCGAGGATGAGTTCGACCTGAAGGGCGCGCGCTACCACAAGATCATCATCATGACCGACGCGGACGTGGACGGCGCCCACATCCGCACGCTGTTGCTGACCTTCTTCTTCCGCCACATGCGGGAGCTGGTGGAGGCCGGGATGGTCTACATCGCCATGCCGCCGCTCTATCGCCTGGCGAAGGGGAAGGAGGAGCATTACGCGTACAACGAAGCCGAGCGCGAGGCGATCATGCAGCGCCTGGCACCCAACGGCCGGGACGGTGCCCGCGGTGTCAACCTCCAGCGCTACAAGGGTCTGGGCGAAATGAACGCGGAGCAGCTCTGGTCCACCACGATGGACCCGGACACCCGGACCATCATGCGCGTGACCCTTGAAGACGCTGTCGAGGCGGACATGATCTTCTCCCAGCTCATGGGAGACGACGTGGAGCCGCGCAGGTCGTTCATCGAAAAGAACGCCCAGTTCGTCAAGAACCTCGACGTGTAGTCGCTCGGGACTCCCCAACGCCCGGAGCACCGCATGTCCAACCCGTTCGCTCGGCTTTTCCCCGGACTCACGGGCCGGCGCGGCAGCATCGAGTCCATCCAGCCGCGGCGTACGTTCCGGGACGTGGTCCTGCCGCCGGTTACGCGCCGGTCGTTGGAGGAGGCGCTGACGCAGGTCCACAGCTACGAGCTGATCTTCGACCGTTGGGGGCTGGGCGAGCGCCATCCCACGGGTACGGCCCTGGCCTTCAACTTCGCCGGGCCATCGGGAACGGGTAAGACCATCTGCGCGGAGGCGATCGCCCACGAGCTGGGCAAGCAACTCCTGCTCGTCCGTTACTCCGAGATGGAATCGATGTGGTTCGGCGAGACTCCCAAGAACGTCGCTGCCGTCTTCCGCCTGGCTGAGGAAGAGGACGCGGTGCTCTTCTTCGACGAGGCCGACGCCATCGCCGGCTCCCGCTCCACCGACGTATCGCAGGCCTCGCAACGGGAAGCGAACCTGGTGGTGAACGTCCTGCTACAGGAGCTGGAGCGCTTCGTCGGCGTGGTCATCTTCGCCACCAACCTCGCCGCGAACTTCGACCCGGCGTTCGAGCGCCGGATCCGCACTCACGTCCTGTTCGAGCTGCCCGGTCCGGACGAGCGCGAGCGTATCTGGCAGGTCCAGCTCCACCAGAGAACGCCGCTGGCCGCCGACGTCGACTTCCGCGCGCTCGCTCAGTTCGAGGGCAGTGGCGGGGACATCCGCAACGCCGTCCTGAAGGCGGCCCTTGCGGCCGCCGCCGAGCCGGGACCCGATGAGGCCAAGCGTATCGGCCAGCACCATTTCGTCCAGGGCATGGAAGAGGTGCTGGCGGCGAAGCGCGTGATGACGCAGTCGATCATCGAGCCGAAGGGTGCGCTCGCGCAGGGCGGCGGTCCCTGGTCGGAGGCGCTGTCGCACCTCGAGCGAATGCGTGCGATCGCGCTGGTGTCGGGCATCGTATCGGGCCTGGCGCTGCTCCTCGCCCTCACGGCGCTGATCCTGGTGCTGCGATAGGAGCATCACGCGGGCATGCCTCTGGCATCATGCCCTCCGCGTCAACGCGCAACGACCACGCGGAGCGAGGTGAATCATGCGGTATCACGCGGATGGCGAGCGCTGGGACGTGTACCTCTCGGAAGAGGAGCCCCACGGAGGCGTCCGGTCTTTGATCTTCCACTGCGACAGCAACAGCTCGCACGGATGGCGAGTGGCAGAGGTCCCTGCCGCCGAGTTTACGACATCCGAGGACGTGGAGCGGCTGGACGGCTCGGCGCTCGACCAGCTGTACGCGGGCTCCCAGCCGTTCGATTACACGCACGACCCGCGGGCTCGGGAGGATCACATCGGTGATCCGGGCAGCCGCTGAGTCGGATCAGAGGATGTCCCGATACATCGGGTTCTCCACCAACTCACCCGCCTCGTCCACCACCTGGCGGTCCCAGGGGAAGATGACGGCGGCGTCCGTCTCCACGGCGAAGAAGTCGGGCTTGTATCCGCCCGCCTTGACGAAGCTCGTCGCGGTCTGGACCTCGGCGGGTCGCACGGCACGCACGGCGGCCAGCGCCATGCGGAGGGTCTCGCCGGTGGTGCAGATCTCGTCCACGATCAGCACACGCTGGCCTCGCGCCTGGGTAGGCGCGGCCGTGAGCAGCTGGGGTCGCTCGCGGACCCGCTCCATGCCCGAGCGACGAGTGATCTTCATGGAGAAGAAGTCTCGCCTCAGGATGGACGCGATCACTGCGCCGGGGATGACGCCCGCCCTGGCGATCCCGATGACGACGTCCGGGTCATAGGCGCGGGAGACGTTGACGGCAAGGGCGCGGCACAGCTCGCCGAACACCTCCCAGGTCAGCTCCAGGACGCCTTCCCCTCGAAGGGAAGCGGCGGGTGCATCGAAGCCGGCGATGGGGAACCGGTTCATGGCCATGCTCTCCGGGCGTGGGTGCGGGAAACCAAGATAGCCTCCGCGCGTCGCCCGGGGAAGCGCTTGACCCGCCCGGGCGGTCCCGGCATCCTCCCGTATGTCGGATGACCAGCGGCGCCGCGCGGACGAGCGGCTCGAGTCGACCCTGCACGCGAGCGGCCTCCGCGACCCCAGGCCGTTCTACCGCCCGGTGCTCAGGTATCTGCGGGAACATCACCCAGCCGCGTTCGCCCGCGCTCTCGAGCACTACGAGTCGGTCCTCGTACCCGGGCTGGCGGACGGCGGCGATGCGCTGGGAGCCTGGCTCGAGTACGGCCTGGTGCTGGCCGCCGAGGTGGGGCCCGGCCGGACGCTGGAGGTGGACGAGACCGGACGGGCAAATGCGTGCGACGATCCGGGGGGCGGCGACGGACTGGTCCTTCACATCCCGGATGATGCCGGCGCTCCCGTGCTGCTCCTGCGCTACCCGGCTGCGAGCTCCCCGGCCCAGGACGCCACCGTCGAGCTGCTGGTGGCCGGTCGCGTCACGGCTTCCGCGTACGACTGACCGGCAGCGGCCGGCACCTGCCGGGCTCAGCCGCCCTTGGCCATGCTGTCCAGGAAATCCTGGTTCGTCTTCACCCGCTGCATCCGCTGGAGCAGGAACTCCAATGCCTCGGCGGACGGCATGTCCGACAGGAAGTTGCGCAGGAGGTAGACACGGTTGAGCTCGCTCTCCGTGAGCAGCAACTCCTCCTTGCGTGTGCTGGACCGGTTGATGTCGATGGCCGGGAAGATCCTCTTGTCCGCGATGTTGCGGTCGAGGATGACCTCCATGTTACCGGTGCCCTTGAACTCCTCGAAGATGACCTCATCCATCCGGGACCCGGTGTCCACCAGGGCGGTGGCGATGATGGTCAGGGACCCGCCCTCGTCTATGTTCCGTGCCGCGCCGAAGAACCGCTTCGGCTTGTGGAGCGCGTTGGCGTCCACGCCGCCCGACAGGATCTTCCCGGAGTGGGGGACCGTGACGTTGTAGGCACGGGCCAGACGCGTGATGGAATCGAGGAGGATGACGACGTCCCGGCCCGCCTCCACGAGCCGCTTCGCTTTCTCCAGCACCATCTCGGCCACCTGCGTGTGGCGGTCCGCCGGCTCATCGAACGTGGACGAGATGATCTCTGCCGGAACGTTCTCCTCCATGTCCGTCACCTCTTCGGGCCGCTCGTCGATCAGCAGCACGATGAGGTGGACCCCTTCGTTGTTCTCCAGGATGGAGTTGGCGATCTTCTGGAGGAGGATCGTCTTCCCCGCCTTGGGCGGCGATACGATGAGCCCGCGCTGCCCCATGCCGATGGGACTGATCAGGTCCATCAGGCGCATGGACAGGTCGCCGGCCGCGTTCTCGAGCTTCAGCCGCTGCTCCGGATATCGGGGCCGCAGGTTGTCGAAGGCGATCCGGTGCTTGGCGTGATCCGGCTCGGACCCGTTGACCTCCTCGACCTTCAGCAGCGCCAGGTAGCGCTCTCCCTCCTTGGGCGGGCGGACCTGTCCGAGGACGGTGTCCCCGGTGCGCAGGTCGAAGCGCTTGATCTGTGAGGGGGAGACGTAGATGTCGTCCGGGCCGTACAGGTAGTTCCAGTCCTGGGACCGGAGGAACCCGTAGCCCTCCGGTAGCACTTCCAGCACGCCCTCGCCCCTGAGCACGACGTCGCTGTCCAGGAGGTTCTGCTCTATCCGGAAGATGAGGTCCTGCTTGCGCAGGCCGGAGTAATTCGAGATCTGAAGCTCTTCCGCCAGCTCATGGAGCTCGGCGATCGATTTGCTCTTGAGTTCTGCTATATCCACGTGACTCTCCATCTCGCGGCGTGGTCCCGACCTGTAGCTGGACCTCACATCAGGAAGGTCCGCGTTGAAAGGGGGACCGCAGAAGCGGATGCGTTATGGAATTGGTTATCGACGGGCGGAACGGCGCCTGTCGTAGCCTGTGGCGCGGGTGGCTGTGGGTGAATAGGAAAAGGGTACCATCCGGTCGGACGCCGGTCAAGAGCGCCGCAGCGCGATCGGGCCGTGCTCCGTACCGGTCGCAGGGGAGCCGGCGATCTGCTTGACACATCCCCGGCGCGACCGGACTATACCGATCCCCTGAAATCGGAGAAGTCATGGCGCGGCACAACCGGGAAGCGAACGGCTCGGATCAGCGTGGGTTCGAATACACCATCAGCTACCAGCCGGACTGGGTCAGCACGGTGAAGGTTACGCGGAACCTCGAGACCGGTCGCCAATCGACGAAGACCCTGTTCGCCAACCCCGAAGCCGCGTCCCGCCCGCCCGGTCATCAGGTACGTACCGCGATCCGTTGCGAGGCGCAGGACATGCGATTCGAGGTGGCCGTGACCGATCCGTCCCGCGTCGTCCGCAGGATCATCGTCGAGACGGGACCGGCGAGCGCCGGCGCGGCGGGAGGGAGCACGGGCGAGCCGGTCCAGTTCACGATCGATCGCCAGGGCTGAGCGCAACTCAGGGCAGGAGCATTCGCGTTGCGATGGATTGCGCTTCCGCCATGAGCGAATCGATCTGCAACTGGACCCCCCGCACCGCCACCTGTAGCGCCGTGTCTCGCTGAGCGCGCCCCACGATCCCCTCGCCTTGATCGATCCGGATCTGGAGCCGGGTTACCGCCTCATCGACCTGCCCGATGCGCTGCGACAGGGCATCCAGGCGTGGTGCCAGCGCGTCGTCCCCATCCGCGGTCAACCGCTCCGCCAGCCGTGCTGTCGCGTCGCCCAGTTCGTGGAATCGGGCCCGCAGCGCCGTCATGTGGGCGGCCAGGCCGGTCTCGGGGTCGAGCATCCGACCCACGCTGCCGGCTTCGAGCGCCTCGGAGAACTCCGTGACGGTTGCGCGCGTGACGGCCAGCTGTCTGTTGAGCCGCTGGAGCTGTGGAGCGCCCCGCTCCACGTCCGACCGGACCGTGGCGCCTGTCGCGAAGAGCGAATCCAACGCTGTCGGGAGTCGCTCGGACATGGCGAGGAGGTCTTCCGGCTGGATGCGGGGTCGGCCGATCAGGGTGTCACCGCGCTGTAACGGCGGATCGCCGGGCGACCCGGCGTATAGTCGGACAACGGGTTCACCGATGAGCCGTCGACGGGCTGCGCGTACGTCGCTTCCGGCGGTGACGATGTCCCGGGCCTGGCTCTGGAGGCGCACATCGAGGGCAACGTATGCCGAATCGTTGTGCTTCGTGATATGGACGGCCTGCACCCGGCCGACCTTCACGCCCTCTGCCCATACGTCGGTGCCGACACGGACACCGGGCGCGTCCTTGACCAGGGTTACGATGTCGACATGCCGCCGGGGCAGGTCGGTGACCCGCTCCAGGTTGAACGTGACCGCTGCCACGACCACGACAGCGATCATGATCAGGAACCCGCGCCGGGCCGGGCCGGCCGTCTCGTTCGTTCGGCTCACGCGCCGGGGGAGTGCAAGGGCCGGGCCGGGACCAACGTCGCACTGGACGGTGTAGTTCGCACGTGTCTATGTTCACCGGCATGAACGGAGTCTGGAGTTCGCCCGTTGCCTGGGTAGGTCGGTCCGCGCTCGGCACGGCGGCCGGGGTCGGCAGGTTCGGCCAATTCGTGGCGCAATCGGGTCGGGCCGTGGGCGACATCCGGACGTGGGGCGAGGTCGTCCTCGTTCAGATGGCGAGGGTCGGCGTGGCATCGCTGCCCATCGCCATTTTCATTGCCGCGTTCACCGGCATCGTGCTGGCGCTCCAGGCGTCCTACACGTTCACCGGCGCGGTGCCCCTGTATTTTGTCGGTGTCCTGGTGGGCAAGACGATGCTGCTGGAGCTGGGTCCCGTCCTGACGGGCCTGGCGCTGGCGGGTCGGGTCGGTGCGAACATCGCGGCCGAGCTGGGCAGCATGCGGGTGACGGAGCAGATCGATGCGCTCGAGACCCTGGGCTACGATCCGCTCGCCCACCTGGTCGTGCCCCGGGTGATCGCCGGCGTGGTGATGTTCCCGGTCGTGGTGGCGTTCGCCAACGCGGTGGGCATCCTGGCCGGCTGGTTGACCGCCATCAACATGATGGACATGACGACGCCGGAGTTCGTACGGGGCCTGCGTCTGTTCTTCGTCCCGTTCGACGTGACCTACTCCCTGGTCAAGGCGGCGTCGTTCGGTCTGGCGGTCACCCTTATCGGCTGTTTCTTCGGCTTCACCACGTGGGGCGGCGCGGAGGCGGTGGGCCGCTCGACCACGCAGGCGGTCGTGCTGAGCAGCATGTTGATTCTGGTGCTCGATGCGTTCTGGGCGGTGACGCTCCTGTGAGCATCGCGCTGGACGGGGTCTCGAAGGCTTTCGGCTCCAAGGTCATCCTGGAGGATGTGTCGCTGAACGTCGAGGAGGGCGAAACGCTGGCCGTGATCGGCGCGTCCGGCGTGGGGAAGTCGGTCCTGCTCAAGACGATCGTGGCGCTGCTCCGGCCCGACGCCGGGCAGGTCACCGTGGACGGGGAAGTGGTGACCGCGTTGAGCCACGCCGGCCTGTACAGTCTTCGTCGCAGGGTCGGCTATGTGTTCCAGTTCGCCGCCCTCTTCGATTCCATGACGGTAGAACAGAACCTGGCGATGGGGTTGAGCCGCGTGCCCGACATTGACGCGGCGGAGCGGCGGCACCGGATCGAGGAGTCGTTGCGCCTCGTGGAGCTGGAGGGGTACGGTCCCCAGATGCCGGGCCAGCTGTCGGGCGGTCAGCGGAAGCGTGTTGGGCTGGCGCGTGCGATCGTCACGCGACCGAAGTACCTGCTGTACGACGAGCCGACGACCGGCCTGGACCCGGTCACCACGGCGGTGATCGACCGGCTGATCCTGCGAATGGACGAGGAGCTGGGGGTGACGAGCGTGGTGGTGACGCACGACATGACGAGCGCCTACAGGGTGGCGGACCGGATCGCCATGCTTCACGCGGGGCGTATCCGGTTCGTGGGGACGCCGGACGCGATCCGGGGCTCGGACGACCCCATCGTGCGGGGGTTCATCGAGGGCCGCCCGGAGCTGATGCAGGAGTCGGTCGCATGAACAGGAAGAACGAGGTCAGCGTCGGCATTGTCGTGATCCTCGGGGTCGCGGTCATCGTGCTGGGCACGATCTGGATGCAGGGCTGGCGCATCGGGCGCGAGGATCACCAGGTGACCGCTCTCTTCCGGGAGGTCGGCCAGATCCAGCGTGGGAACCCGGTCAAGCTGCGGGGCGTCCCCATCGGCCGCGTCGAAGCCATCGAGCTCGCGCCGGCGGCGGCGGGCGTGGCGCTTCGGATGAGCATCGCCGCGGATGTCCGCCTGCCGGAGGATCCGGTGGTGCTGCTGGCGCCGGAATCCATGTTCGGTGACTGGCAGGCCGAGATCCATTCACGCACGCGCTACCCTTTCTATGAGTATGCGGAATCGCCCGATCCTGCGATCATCCCGGGCTACTCGCTGCCGGACATGTCGCGCCTCACGGCGGTGGCGGATCGTATAGCGGAGAACCTGGCCGTCATCACCGATCGCATCGACATCGCGTTCACGGACGAGACGGCGCTGAACATCCGCGAGGCCATCGACAACATCCAGCGCGTGACCGCGCAGCTGACCGGGCTCGTCGAGGCGCAGGAGCAGACGGTGCGGGACGTCGCCGCGGGGCTCGAGACGACGACCGAGACGCTGCAACGGGCGGCGGAGGCGGCAGGTCGGACGTTCGACCAGATCGAGATGGCCATCGCCGGGGGTGAGCTCGGGATGATCGTGGACAACGTGGAGCGGCTCACCGCGCAGATGGACACGCTCAGCCAGAACCTGGTCATCGTGACCCGGGACATGGGCGGCACCATGGCTTCGGCCGACAGCGCGTTCATCGCCCTCCACGGCGTGTTGGGCGCCCTCGAACGGGGTGAAGGCTCCCTCGGCCAGCTGCTCCAGGACACGGCCCTCTACCGCGAGCTGGTCATGACCAGCTCCCTGGTGCAGGACCTGATCCGCGACTTCCAACGCAACCCGCGCCGATACATAAACCTCCGCGTGTTCTGAACCCCGTCGCGCCGGTCCGCGTGTTGCGTAGACGAGGTACGGAAGCCAACCTGGGTCCGCCTCCGCCGGCCGGGAGGCATGCGCAACGGATCGGTCCGTCTTGGGGTTACTGGTTCAGAAGTACGGGGGTACGTCCGTCGGCGATCCCGAGCGGATCCGGCGCGTAGCGGAACGCGTTTGCCGCGCCCGTGCGGATGGCGACGACCTGGTGGTCGTCGTGTCGGCCATGGGTGGAACCACCGATGAGCTGGTCGATCTGGCGACCGCCGTGAGCTCGGACCCGGTGCGGTACCATCCCCGCGAGATGGACATGCTCCTTACGGCGGGGGAGCGGATCTCGATGGCGCTGATGGCGATGGCGATCCGGGAGACCGGAGCGGAGGCGATCAGCTTCACCGGCTCCCAGGCCGCCATCATCACGGATGGCACGCACACGGGCGCTCGGATCGAGGAGGTGCGGGCGGACCGCGTCCGTCACGAACTGGCGCAGGGGCGCGTGGTCATCGTCGCCGGGTTCCAGGGCGTGAGCCGGACCCGCGAGGTGACCACCCTGGGCCGCGGTGGGTCCGATACGACGGCCGTCGCCATCGCGGCGGCGCTCGGGGCGGACCGGTGCGACATCTACACCGACGTGGATGGCGTCTTCAGCGCCGACCCGCGGAAGGTCCGGACCGCGTGCCGCATAACGCACATCGGGTACGACGAGATGCTCGAGCTGGCCGGGGCCGGCGCGCGGGTCATGCACCCCCGGGCGGTCGAGATCGCGGCCCGATATGATGTCCGTGTCCGTGTCCTGTCGTCCCTTCTGGACGGCGATGTCGGCGGGACCCTGATTGCCCGGAGGTCACCGACCATGGAAGACCCGGCCCTGACCGGTGTGGCGTCCGATTCGCCGTACGCGCAGCTCGTGCTACGGGGACTGCCAGCGGCGATGAACAGCATGACGCTGGTCCTGACCCGTCTCACGGACGCGGCGGTCAGCGTGGACCTGTTGACGCAGCTGGACGGCGAGGATGGGCGGCGGGCCATTCAGCTGACGGTGAGCCAGGCGGAGCTGGACATGGCCGCTGCGGTGTGCCGGGAGGTGGTGGGTGAGCTGAAGGGCGACGGGCTGGACGTGCTCCAGAATCTTGCCAGGGTCGTCCTGGTGGGGAGCGGAATGCACAAGCGACCGGGCGTGTTCGCTCGTGCGTTCGAGGCGCTTCGGAGCCACGGCGTGGACGTGTACAGCGTATCCGCGTCCTCCATCTCCATCATCCTTATGGTCGGCGGGTCCGACGAGGATCGCGCGGTAGAGCTGCTGCACGACGCATTCGGCCTCGGCGAGGACCGGTGAGGGTCGCGGTCCTCGGCGTCACCGGCGCGGTGGGCCGCATGATGCTGCATGTCCTTGAGGAACGGATGCCGGAGGTGGACGAGATCGTCCCGCTGGCCTCCGAGCGGTCGGCCGGTCACGCGCTTACGTGGCGCGGCCGTGATTGGACCATCGCAACGCCGACACCCGACGCGTTCAGGGATTGCGCGCTCGCGTTGTTCTCCGCGGGCGCGGCACTGAGCCGGGAGTGGGCACCGCCGGCGGTCGAGGGCGGCGCCATCGTGATCGACAACTCGTCGGCCTGGCGGATGGACCCCGCGGTGCCGCTGGTCGTGCCGGAGGTCAACGGCGAGCGGGTGCGCGAGCGCGGGAAGGGCATCGTCGCCAACCCCAACTGCGCCACGATCCAGCTCGTCGTGGCGCTGGACGCCTTGCGGCGGACGGCTTCGCTCCGCAGGGTCGTGGTGAGCACCTACCAGTCCGTTTCCGGCGCCGGTCAGAAGGGCCTGGCCGCCTATCGCGAGGAGCTGGCCGGGGGGGCGGCCGCCGCATCGCCCTTCCCGTCGCGGATCGTCGGCAACGTGGTGCCTCGGATCGGGCCCGCGCAGCCCACGGGGTGGACGGAGGAGGAGGAGAAGATGCGGGCCGAGACCCGCAAGATCCTGGCGCTGCCGACGCTCCCATTGGCAGCGACCTGTGTGCGGGTCCCGGTCGAGGTCGGGCACGCGGTGTCGGCCATGGTCGAGCTCGATCGGCCGGTGGATCGCGATGCGGCCGCAGCGGCCCTGCAGTCGGCCGGCCTCCGCGTGGGTACCGGAACGGAGGATCCCCTGCCCCTGAACGTGGCGGGCAGCGATGATGTCCACGTGGGCCGTTTGCGGTCCGATCGGGACCACCCCAACGTTCTGCATATGTGGATCGTGGCCGATAACCTCCGGAAGGGTGCGGCGACCAACGCCGTCCAGATCGCCCAATCGGTGTACCGTGGCTAAGCGACCGGGCTCCCGCCGTGGTCGTGGCGCGCGCCGGCCTGTCCGCATCGAGACCAGCGCCGGCGGGGTGGTGTTCAGGCGGACCCCCCTGGGAACACTGTTCCTGCTGATCCGGGATCCGTACGAGAACTGGGGCCTCCCCAAGGGGCACCTCGAGCGGGGCGAGACGCCGGAGGAGGCCGCGCTTCGGGAGGTCGGCGAGGAGACAGGCATCCGACGCCTCGAGATCAGACGATCGTTGGGAATGATCGACTGGTTTTTCCGTGAGGGACCGGACCTGATCCACAAATACTGCCATTTCTTCCTGATGGAGACGGATGCGGAGGACACGGAGCCCCAGGTGGAGGAAGGCATATCCGAGTGCCTCTGGCTGCCCCTGCCCGAGGCGCTCCGCACGCTGACGTACGACAATGCCCGCTCCGTCCTCGATGCCGCGGGCCGTCACGTCCTGGATCCACCCTCCGGCGCGTGACATCCCCTGATCGCTCGGGAATGCGGATTGCGTAACGGGCGCTTCGGCGGTCTGCTTGCCCCGTGGCGGGGTGGGGCATAGGATGCCGCCCCACTGCGTCGGTGGGTACCCGGACGGAAAGCGACAGCGTGACGGAAGCAGATCGTCTCGACATCACGATCATCGGTGGGGGACCGACCGGTCTCTTCGCGGCGTTCTACGCGGGGATGCGGGGCGCCAGCGTGCGCATCGTCGACTCGCTTCCCGAGCTGGGCGGGCAGCTGATGGCCCTGTATCCGGAGAAGTACGTTTACGACGTGGGCGGTTTCCCGCAGATCACCGGCAAGGCGTTGGCGGAGAACCTGATCGAGCAGGGGACGCAGTTTGCACCGGAGGTTCGACTGGAGGAACAGGTCCAGGAGCTGGTCCCGGAAGAGGGCGGCTTCACGCTCGTGACATCACGGGGGCGCTACCCGTCCCGAACGGTGCTGATCGCCGCCGGCAAGGGCGCGTTCGCACCTCGCGCCCTAGAGTGTCCGGGCTACGAGATGCTGCTGGGTCGCGGCGTCGAGTACCATGTGAAGGATCCTTCCGTGTACGACGGAAAGCGGGTGCTCATCGTGGGTGGGGGTGACTCGGCGGTGGACTGGGCCCTCGGGCTGAAGGACCGGACGGCGGACCTGGTCCTCATCCATCGGCGCGATGGCTTTCGGGCGCACGCACGGTCGATGCAACAGCTTCACGAGTCGGTGGCAAGCGGACAGGTGCGGCTCCTGACCTACCACGAGGTGCGGGAGATCCACGGCGATCGACAGGTCACGGGCGCGACCCTGTTCGACAACCGTACCGACGGGGACACCACCATCGAGGTGGACGCCGTCCTCTCGCTCATCGGATTTCGCCCGGACCTCGGCCCCCTCGCCGACTGGGGGCTGGACCTGAATCGCAACTCGATCCGGGTGAGCGCCACCATGCAGACGAACATAGCGGGTGTCTTCGCGGCGGGTGACATTGCGACCTACGAGGGAAAGCTGGAACTGATCGCGACGGGATTCGCGGAAGCGGCCATCGCTGTGAACCACGCCGTGCATCACATTGATCCGAAAGCCCGGATCAACCCGGGACACTCGACGAATCTCAAGGTATTCAAGGACCGGGAAGAGGCGCAGCCGGTGGCTGCGGCAGGCGACTGACGCATCTCATTGAGGTCGGATCCCCATGAGCGACAACCAGAAGACGGTGCTGCTGGTCGAAGACAACGAAGACAACCTGGTCGTCTACCGAACGATCCTGGAGCACGTCGGTTTCAGAGTGCTCGAGGCCCGGGACGGGGAGGAAGGCGTCAGCCGGGCCCGGAGCGAGCGTCCCGACATCATCCTCATGGACATCTCCATCCCGAAGATGGACGGCTGGGAGGCGACCGAAACGCTGAAAGCGGATGGGGACACCTCCACGATCCCGATCATCGCCCTGACCGCCCATGCGCTCGAGGAGGATCGTCTCAAGGCGCTGAAGGCCGGGTGCGACGGCTACCTGGCCAAACCCGTCGAGCCGCGCCGCGTCGTGCAGGAGGTGGAGAAGTTCATCGGGCCGGCCTCGCCCTGACAGCGGCGCCGGCCCGAGCGTTCAGACGGAGTCGGGTCTCGGGTCCGCCCGGGTCAGCCGCTCCAGCGGTTCGTTGCCTGGAGCGCGGCGAGAATGGCGGCTTCCTCGGGAGAGCGCGTCATCCGGGCCGCGCCCGCGAGGCGGATGGTGTCGCGGTCGCGTAGCAGGTGTGCCGCCACGATGATGAACGTCCGGCCCCGGGCCGACGAGAGCGTGGTCCCTTCCAACTCCAG
>CAYXJH010000036.1:0-16643 GCA_964465415.1 uncultured Gemmatimonadaceae bacterium | reverse complement strand
CGTCCGCCCCCTCCTGCCGTTCCGCCGCGAAGCGCTGGCCGCGTACGCCGTGGCCGTGCGCCTCTCCTGTCGGACCGATCCGACGAACGTCGACCTGCGGTATGCCCGCAATCGAATCCGCCACCGGGTCCTCCCCGAGCTGGAGCGTGCGCGACCCGGGGCGGTGCGCGGACTGGTCGCACTCGCGGAGGAAGCGCGGCGCGCCGAGCACGCGTGGGATCACCTCCTGGAAAGCCTCGAACGCGCGGCGGTTCTCGACCGCGGCGGGCACGGTATCACGCTTGCCCGTGATGGGCTGCTCGCCTATCATCCGCATGTGCGCGCCCGATTGTTGCGCCGCCTGTTACGCCGCTACGGTACCGCGCCCGGACGGGCAGGAACCCATGCGGCGTTGGAGTTTATTACCTCCGGGCCGAGCGGTGGCTCGCTGGATCTGGCCGCCGGGGTGCGGCTGGAGCGTGATTTCGACCGCATTCGGATCGCGGTGACGGGATCGGGAAACGCAACCGAGACCGCGGTCGAGATCCACGATTCCACGGCTGGAACCGGTCGAGCGGTCATCGGAGGGCAGATCATAGAGATCAGGTGGGGACCGGCCGCGAAGGGACAGGCGGCGGCGCGCGCGAGCCTGGAACACCCACGGTTTCCGCTCACCGTTCGGGCATGGAGGCCCGGCGACCGGATTCGCCTCGGATACGGCACGAAGAAACTGAAGAAGCTGCTGGCGGAGCGTCGCCTGGATCGGCGTGCGCGTGCGCGGGTGCCGGTGCTGGTCGATGCCACCGGTCAGGTGCTGTGGGTCGTGGGCCATGCCCGAGCCCAGGGCGTTACCGAGGAAGGGCTTGGATTCGAGATCGCGGTGACGGATGCTGGACAGAGTTGAAGTCGACGCCCGAACGGGCGGCGCTGCGCTGGAACGGGTGGTGTACGCCGCCGACCGGATCGCGACGCGCGTGAAGCAGATGGGCGATGAGATCACCGAGGAGTACCCGGTCGGGGAGCCGGTGCTCATCCTCGGCCTGCTCAAGGGGTCGTTCATCTTCATGGCGGACCTGGTCCGGCACATCGCGCGTCCCGTCACACTGGACTTCCTGGTGGCGGCGAGCTACGGAACGGGAACGGTCACCAGCGGTGAGGTCCAACTCCTGTATGATCCGGAGAACACACTGGCGGACAAGCACGTGATCCTGGTCGAGGATATCGTGGACAGCGGCACCACGATGAATGGTCTGATCCCGATGCTGGAGGCGAGACGGCCGCGGTCGCTGGAGATCTGCGCGCTACTGCACAAGCGGATCGCCGCCGATCTGGTGAAGGAGCCGAGGTGGGTCGGGTTCGACGCGCCGCAGGAGTTCCTGATCGGGTACGGGCTCGATCACAGTGAGAACTTCAGGAACCTCCCGTTCATCGGGAGCCTGAAGTCACCGGAATAGCAGGAATCGATGGCGAAAATCCAGAAGCCGGACAACAGCGGCAAGGACGACGGCACGAGCCGTTGGGCGCGCAATTCCAGGACTCTCTCTTTCTGGGTCCTGTTCGTCCTGGTGTCCATTCTGCTGGTCCAGCTCTTCAGCCCACAGCAGCCGGATGCGCAGGACCTCTCCTATACCGAGGTGCGTAGCCAGCTGGCGGAGGGCAATATCGAATCCGTCACGATCATCGACGGCAAGACGGTGGAGGGAGAGCTGCGCTCGGTCGTCACCACCGAACGAGGTGAGACGCGCAACTTCACCATGACGCTACCGACCCGCGATCCGGAGGGTTTCGTAGCGGAGCTGGAGGCCGCCGACGTTCGGATCACCGGTAAGGAGGCGGGCAGCAACTGGTGGATGATGATGGTCGGGATCCTGCCGTGGATCCTGATTCTCGGCATCTGGATCTTCATGTTGCGTCAAATGCAGGCGGGCGGGTCCAAGGCGTTCCAGTTCGGGAAGTCCAAGGCGAAGGTGCTATCAGGCGACACGCCCCAGGTCACCTTCGCCGACGTCTCGGGCGCGGACGAGGCCAAGGAGGAGCTCCAGGAGATCATCGAGTTCCTGAAGGATCCGCAGCGGTTCACCCGGCTCGGCGGCCGGCTGCCCAAGGGCGCGCTCCTGGTGGGCCCGCCTGGAACCGGGAAGACATTGCTGGCCCGAGCGGTGGCCGGCGAAGCGGGACGCCCATTCTTCTCCATGTCCGGGTCGGACTTCGTGGAGATGTTCGTAGGTGTGGGCGCATCGCGCGTACGAGACCTCTTCGAGCAGGGCAAGTCGCACGCCCCATGCATCATCTTCATCGACGAGATCGACGCTGTCGGCAGGCACCGCGGGGCGGGGCTGGGCGGGGGGCATGACGAGCGGGAGCAGACGCTGAATCAGCTCCTGGTCGAGATGGATGGCTTCGAGTCGAACGAAGGCGTGATCCTGATCGCCGCCACGAACCGGCCGGACGTCCTCGATCCGGCCCTTCTCCGTCCGGGTCGCTTCGATCGCCAGATCGTGGTGGACGCACCGGATGTCAAGGGGCGGGAGGGCATTTTGCGCGTCCACCTTCGGAAGGTTCCCCTGGCGGACGACGTCCGGGTGGATGCCCTGGCGAAGGGCATGCCGGGAATGAGTGGCGCCGACCTGGCGAACGTGGTGAACGAGGCCGCGCTCCTGGCTGCCCGGCGGGGGCGGGAGAAGGTCACCATGGACGACCTGGAGTCTGCCAAGGACAAGATCATGCTGGGTGCGGAGCGTCGCAGTCTGGTCCTGTCCGAGGCTGAGCGAAAGCTCACCGCGTACCACGAGGCCGGGCATGCCGTGGTCGCGCTGCGGGTGCCGGGACTCGATCCGCTTCACAAGGTGACGATCGTGCCCCGGGGGCGTGCCCTGGGGATCACGGCCTCGCTCCCCGAGGAGGATCGCCACTCGTACTCCCGCGACTTCCTGCTGGCGCAGCTCGTGATGCTGTATGGCGGTCGTGCGGCGGAGGAGATGATCTTCGGGCCGGAGAAGATCACGACGGGCGCCGGCAATGACATCGAGCGGGCGACGTCCCTGGCGCGGCGGATGGTCACGCAGTTCGGGATGAGCGAGAAGATCGGCCCGATGGCGGTGGGAGACGCCGACCATGAGGTGTTCCTGGGCCGTGAGCTGGTGCAGCGCCGGGAGCTTTCGCAGCAGACCGCCAAGCTGGTAGACGACGAAGTCAAGCGCTTTCTGGATGAGGCCTACCACCGCGCCGTCCAGACGCTGGATGGGAACAAGGATCTTCTGGAGCGCCTCGCCGAGGCCCTCCTGGAACGGGAGACGCTGGATCGGGAGGAGATCGCGGCGCTCGAAGCCGGCAAGCCGCTGCCGGACATGGAGTCGGCAGACATTCCACTGGTGGCGGAGCAGGCGTCCGATGAACCGGCGGCCACGGCGCCCGATGCCGCCGCCGCTTCGGACGACGGCGAGGCTGTGGAGGAGGGAGAGGAGCGCGCCCGACTGGTCGGCGGCCGTGGGGCCCGGCGCATTCGCGCCGACGAAGCGGAGGCAGACGCGTCCTGAGGATGATGCCACATGATACCGCGCGGTCAGGTCGTCCTTCCCGGTGGTACACAACGGGGGCCGGGTCAGAGGAGACCGGTCCCCGTGTTGCATCCTGGCGGACGGCCATAGGCAGTATCACCCTGGATCGCCCCCGAATCGCGGGGATCCTGAACGTCACGCCCGACTCGTTCTGGGACGGTGGGCGGCACACAGGCGCGGAAGCCGCACTGCGACGGGCGGGGACGCTGGTCCACGAGGGGGCGGACGTCCTGGATATCGGAGGCGAGTCCACCAGACCCGGGGCGCGGACCGTTCCGGTGGACCGGGAGCTCGAGCGTGTGGTGCCAGTGGTCCGTGCATGCGCTCGAGAGTGGCCGGAGGTTGCGGTATCGGTGGATACCGTGAAGGCGGTCGTGGCCGCGGCGGCCCTGGACGAGGGTGCGGCAATCATCAATGATGTGTCCGGCTTCCGCCTCGACGCCGACATGGCGGCCGTTTGCGCCCGGGCAGGCGCCGGTGTGGTCCTGATGCACTCGCGGGGCGGCGTGAATGAGATGGCCGGGTACGACATGGCAGCATACGGGCGCGACCCGGTCGGTGACATCATTGACGAACTCGGCGGGTCCGTGTCGGTGGCTCGGACCGGCGGTGTGTCCGCGGACGCCATCGTACTGGATCCTGGACTGGGTTTCTCGAAGAGGACGCCAGAGAGCGTGGCCGTCCTGCGCGAGCTCGACCGCTTCCTGGCGCTGGGGTTCCCCGTGATGCTGGGACCGTCCCGGAAACGGTTCCTCGGTGAGCTCGCCGGCGGGCTTCCCGCCGAGCTCAGGCTGCCAGGCACCGTGGCGGCCTGCGTGATCGGCTGGCTGGCGGGCGCACGCCTGTTCCGTGTGCATGACGTGGGACCCGTGCGCAATGCCCTCGACGTCGCCGCAGCCGTCACCGACTGAACATGCTCGACGCCCTCGCCCGATACCGCTTCCTGCTGCCTCAGGTCGGCGACGTCGTCCAGATCCTTATCGTGGCCGTCGCCATCTACTACGTGCTCCGGCTCCTGGCCCGGACACGGGCCATGCAGATGCTCTTCGGGCTCCTTCTGCTGGCCGGGATATACTTCGCTGCCCAGCTGCTCGGCCTCGACCTCATCCGCGCCATCCTGGAGTACACGTTCCAGTACGGCGTCATCGCGGCGCTGATCGTCTTCCAACCCGAGCTCCGGAGCGCGCTCGCCCGTCTCGGGCAGAGCCGAATGCTTCGCCTGTTCACCAAGATGGAAGAGAGCGCCGTCGTCGAGGAGCTGGTCGAGGGGGTCGAACGACTCGCGCGCGGCAAGATCGGCGGGATCATCGCCGTCCAGCGCGACGTGGGGTTGGACGAGTATGCAGACACGGGGACCCGTATCTACGCGCGTGTGTCCGCGGACATCATCGTGAGCATCTTCGCGCCGTTCGGCCCGCTCCACGACGGCGCCGTCCTGGTCGACGGCGACACGCTGATCGCGGCTGGCGTGATCCTGCCGTTGACGCAGTTTCCGGTGGCGGACCGGAGCCTCGGCACACGCCACCGGGCGGCCATCGGCCTGTCGGAGGAGACCGATGCCCTTGTGATCGTCGTGAGCGAGGAGACGGCGCAGGTGTCGGTCGCCCGGCGGGGACGTCTCGAGCGCAACGTGTCGCCGGAACGACTCCGGGCGGCGCTCTCCGGGGTCGCCGCCAGCCGCTCCCCGCCGGTGCCGACCAAGCGGTGACCGTGGAGTGCCGCGCCGCACCGGAGGTCGACGGCGACAGATTCCCGCGTTGACACCCCTTTTCACCGCTCCTACATTCTGCAGGATTCCACCGATCGAACCGATCAGGCCACGACGGCACTACCGGGGGGCGCTGTGCAGGCGGATCAAATGGACCAACAGATGGGGCGCGCCGCGGACGATGGGTTCAACCTGATGAACCTGTTCGCGGATGGCGGTCCGATGATGTACCCGCTCATCATCTGCTCGCTGCTCGCCTTCGGCGTGATGATCGCCAAGGCCTGGACCCTGTGGGTCGCCCACAAGGAGTCGCGGGGGCTGCTGGCTGACGTCGAGGCGCTGGGCCGGGAAGGCCGCCTCGATGAAGCCTTGCGTCTCTCCGAAGAGCGCCCCGGCCCCGTCGCGGCGATCCTGTACTCCGGTCTGCGCCGGGTGAAGGAGCAGCGCGTGACCGGCAGAGATGTGGAGAAGGCGGTCCACACCACGGGAATGATCGAGCTCGGCTTCCTGGAACGCGGCCTCGTGGTCCTGGCCACCATAGCGAACGTGGCGCCTCTCATGGGGTTCCTCGGCACGGTGGCCGGGATGATCGCCGCCTTCGGCGCCATCGCGGAGGCGGGCCAGGTCGAAGCGTCGCTCGTGGCCGGTGGGATCAAGGTCGCGCTGATCACCACCGCGACCGGCCTCATCATCGCGGTGCCGGTCAACATCGGCTACAACTTCTTCGTAACGCGGATCGACAAGCTGATCGTTGACATGGAGGAGGGAACCGGCGCGGTGCTCCGGTTGATCTGGAGCCTGGAGGGCCACCCCACCCTGGCGACGGCCAAGGCCGGCGGAGGAACACCCGGTGGGCGACCGGTTATGAAGCGGACGGACATCGCCGAATCGATTCACGATACGAAGCCGGAACGGCAGCCGCGGACCGACCCGGTGCAGAGAGCGCCGGAAGACACGCAGCTCGATTGAGGGATTCCAGGACATGCCCATTCTGAAGAAGAGGTCGCGCACGTCGGGCGAGATTCCCACTTCGTCCATGGCCGACATCGCGTTCCTGCTCCTCATCTTCTTCCTCGTCACGACGATCTTCGACGAGCAGAAGGGGTTGAGCATCGTGCTGCCGGAACGCGGTGAAGAGGTCGACATCCCGGCGCGCAACATCCTGCACCTGGTGATCCGACCGGATGGCGTCGTGGAGATCCAGCGGGGCGAGAGCCCGCAGATCCAGCCGGCCACCGCCGCCGAGATCGCGGCGATCTGGCGGATGGAGGTCGCCGAGAACCCGCAGCTGATCGCGGCGGTCAAGACGGCGCCGGGCGCACCGTATCGTTACATGGTCGATGTCCTGGACCAGCTGCAGGTCGCTGGGGCCACGCGCGTGAACCTGGGAATCCTGGAGTAGCAACGGCATGATCACGGGCGGAGGACTGCAGCGGAAGTCGAAGGCGTCTAGCGACATCCCGTCGTCGTCACTGGCGGACATGGCGTTCCTGCTCCTCATCTTCTTCATGGTCACCACCACGTTCCCGCAGGAACGGCCCATGCGGATGCCGTGGCCGGAGGCCGAAGCGACGGAGAAGCTGGATGAGCAGCGGCGTAACATCCTCAACATCTTCGTGACGGAGCAGGGCCAGGTGTTCATCAATGACCGACTCACGCCCATCGAACAGGTGTCGAACGTGATCGGGCCGATCTACGCCGAGAACCGCCGGCTCCTGATTTCCCTGCGCGCCGATCGGAACACTCCGTACTCTGTGATTTATAATATTCAGGAAGAAATGCAGGAGGCAGGCGCCTTGCGTCTCACCTTCTACACGGACCTGGAGCAACGCGTCATGCGCGAGCGGAGGTAGAGATGCCCGAGCGGCAGACAGCCGTCAAGGAAACGGCCAACGATCGCTTCAAGCGAGGATTCGCCGAATGGTTCTGGATCTCGCTGATCCTGGCGACCCTCCTTCACGCCGCCCTCTTCTTCGTGCTCCCACGGTTCGGGGTCGACGAGTGGGCGTTCGCCGCGACCGAGCTGGAGACGGTGGAGCTGCCGGACCAGATCGAGATCCCGCCGCCGCCGGAGGCGATCCAGCGGCCGGCCACGCCGGTGATCGCCGAAGCGACGATCGACGAGGACATCACGATCGCTCCGACGACCTTCGAGGACAACCCGATCGAGAACCTGCCGCCACCGCCTAGCGGCGCTCAGGACATTTCCTCGGCACCTACGTTCACGCCGATGACCGTGCGGCCCGAGCTGCGCAACAACCGGGCGGTGGCCGAGGCGCTGAGGCGGCATTACCCGCCGCTCCTGCGTGACGCCGGCATCGGCGGCACGGTGCTGGTCTGGTTCTTCATTGATGAGAACGGCCGCGTCCAGCGCACCGACATCAATCAATCCAGCGGTTACGATGCCTTCGATCAGGCGGCCCTTCGAGTGGCCGACATCATGGAGTTCAGCCCGGCCTACAATCGTGACCAGCGGGTCCCGGTGTGGGTGGCACTGCCCATTACGTTCGAGATTCAGTAGCACGGCGACGCCGCGGGAATACGGAGGGGACCGGCCGCGGGGCGCGACCGGTCCCCTCCGCGCATCCGGCCGCATGCCCCGAGCGAAGTGCGGGCCGGCGTTGATCTTTGCGACGCGGGGCGGTACGATACGCGCCCATGTGGGACAGTGGGTTGGCCGAGACGATCGGTCAGGTCCGTAACCGGATCGCCCTGGCCGCCGAACGGGGCGGTAGGACGCACGAGGTCCGCGTGGTGGCGGTCACCAAGGGACATCCTGCGGAGGCAGTGGCCGCTGCCCGGCGTGCCGGCCTGACAGCGTTCGGCGAGAACCGGATCCAGGAGCTGGAGAGCAAGCGGGCCGAAGTGGGCCGATCGGATGCCGAGTGGCACATGATCGGCCATCTCCAGCGCAACAAGGCTCGCCTGGGGATCCAGCTGTTCGATTGGATCCATTCGGTCGATTCGCTGAGACTCGCCCACACGTTGTCGCGAGAAGCAGCGCGCGCGGGGATCCGGGTACGCGCCCTCTTGCAGGTGAACACGTCCGGCGAGGAGACGAAAGGTGGCTTTGAGGAGGCGGCCGTGGTGGACGTCCTGGGCGAGGTGGGCGAGCTGGAAGGCATTGAGATCCACGGCCTCATGACCATGGCCCCGTGGACGCAGGACGCCGCCGTCTTGCGCCACACGTTCCGTCGGACGCGGGATCTGCTGGAGCGATGCGCTCGGGAAGTCCCGAGAGCCCTCACTGGCCGGGAGCTGTCGATGGGCATGAGCAACGATTTCGAGATCGCCATCGAGGAGGGCGCCACGATCGTCCGCCTCGGCACGGTCCTGTTCGGTGAAAGAGAGCACCCATGATCGATCTTACGCCGCTGGAGGTACGACAGAAGAAGGGCGATTTTCGCCATGCCCTGCGCGGTTACGATCCCGAGCTGGTCAACGACTTCCTGGACCTGGTTGCGGACCGGCTGGAGGATCTGGTGAAGGAGAACATGGCGCTCCGGGAGGCGGCTCGCTCCGGCCAGGACGAGCTGACGGCGTACCGCCACAAGGAGCAGGCGCTTTCCGAAGCGCTGATGGCGGCCCAGCGGGTGCGAGAGGACGCACGCAGCCACGCGGAGAAGGAGCGGGAGCTGGTGATCCGGGAGGCCCAGTTGGCGGCTCGGACGGCCCGCGCCGAAGCGACCCGCCAGATCGCTCGGGAAGAAGAAGCGCTCCGTCAGGTCCGGGCGCGGCGGGCCCAGCTCGTCGAATCGTTCCGCCGACTCCTCGAACGGGAGATCAGGGAGCTCGCCATCATCGAGGAAACCCTCGAGCTAAAGGGGGGCGGGGCGGACGAAGCGGCGGACCGTGCCGCACCGGTCTCGCCCGACGCACTGGCGCCCGAGCATAGCGCTGACGCGGCGCTTTCGATCGAGGAGGCAGGGGCCGATGAACCCGAGACCGACGGGGGAGAAGACGACGCGACCGTGGAGCGGACGTCGCCCTTTGAAACCGCCCTGGCGCAGGCGATACCCGAGCCGTTTGAAGAGGCGGATCCGGAAGCTGGGATCGGCTCGTCGGACGGTTCCACCGCGCAGCCCACGGAGGGGGCGTCGGAGGAGGTCGCGGGCGGGGTGCCGGAGGCGCTCGTTCCCGAGGAGGAAGGGCCCAGCGATGGAGCGGTCGCGTCGCGGACCGGCGAATCGGACGTCGCCGACCGCGAGGCCGAGGCGGAGCTGGAGGATGAGGACGTGATCGATCTCCCCGAGGATTGGCTCGCTTCGCTCATGGAGGAGGAATCGCCTCCCCGCGAAGGAGGCTGAGGACCTGGCGGCGATCCCGCGGGTACTCGCTGCGGGCTGAATACGGACGAAGACGGACGCAGAATGAGATACCCCGAGTACCCGGATACACAGACTGCGCTGGAGGAGGAGATCCTCCAGCGTTGGCGTGATGAGGACCTGTTCAGTCGGACCCTGGAGTCGACGGCGGAGGGGCCACCGTTCGTGTTCTATGAAGGTCCCCCGACGGCGAACGGCCGCCCGGGGATCCACCATGTGTTCAGTCGCACGCTGAAAGACCTGGTGTGTCGGTATCAGACCATGAAGGGCCGGCATGTGGCGCGGAAGGCCGGCTGGGACACGCACGGGCTCCCTGTCGAGATCGAGGCGGAGAAGAAGCTCGGCATCAGCGGCAAGCGGGAGATCGAAGCCCTCGGTGTGGCCCGCTTCAACGATGTCTGTCGCGAAAGCGTGTTCACGTACAAGGAGGAGTGGGAGCGGCTGTCCGAGCGGATCGGCTACTGGCTCGACTACTCCGATCCGTACGTGACCTTCCACGCCGACTATGTCGAAACGGTCTGGTGGCTGCTGCGACAGTTGGCGGATCGCGACCTCATCTACCGTGGGTATCGGAGCGTGCCCTACTGTCCACGCTGCGGCACGGCTCTCAGCTCCCACGAGGTTGCGCAGGGATACCGTGAGGTTGAGGACCCGTCCGTCCATTTCCTGTGTCCGCTGCTGGGCCCCGACGGTGAACCGGACGGGCGCGCCGTGCTGGCGTGGACGACCACGCCGTGGACCATCCCATCGAACGTGGCCCTGGCCATCAACCCCGAGCTGGAGTACGCCGAGGTGGAGCACGAGGGCAGGGGCCTGATCCTGGCCTCCGCTCTGGTCGAGCGCGTGTTCGGCGAGGGCGCGACCGTTCGCCGCCGTTACGCCGCTTCGGACCTTCTCGGACTGCGCTACCGCAGGCCACTCGACCTCGTTGCCGTGGACCCGGCCGAGGCGGAGGCGGGTTGGCGGGTGGTTCCCGCCGATTTCGTTAGCGCGGAGGATGGCACGGGCGTGGTGCACATCGCCCCGGCGTTCGGAGCCGATGACTATGCGATCGGCCAGGCGCACGGCCTCCCCATGCTCCGACCCGTGGACGATGCCGGCAGGTTCCGTGAAGGCACCGGCGCCGTGTCGGGGATGTTCGTGAAGGAAGCGGATCCCGTCTTGCTGGATCAACTGGCGGAGCGGGGCCTCCTCTTCCGTCGCGGCATGGTGACCCATTCCTATCCCCACTGCTGGCGCTGTGAGAACCCTCTGATCTACATGGCGCGGGACTCCTGGTACCTCCGCACGACGGCGGTGAAGGACCGCATGCTGGAGAACAACCGGCAGGTGACGTGGCACCCGCCGGAGATCGGGAGCGGTCGGTTCGGCGAGTGGCTGGAAGGGAACGTGGACTGGGCGCTGTCGCGGGACCGGTACTGGGGCACACCGCTTCCCATCTGGGTGTGCGATTCCGACCCCGGGCATTTGCGCGTGATCGGGTCGTTCGCGGAGCTCGGTGGCCTGGTTGGCGGACTCCCGTCGGAATTCGATCCGCACAAGCCCCACATCGATTCGCTCACGTGGCCCTGTGACCGTTGTGACGGGACCATGCGTCGGACGCCGGAGGTGATCGATGCCTGGTTCGACTCCGGCGCCATGCCCTTCGCACAATGGCACTACCCGTTCGAGAATCAGGACGAATGGGCGACGCAGTTCCCGGCCGACTTCATCGCGGAAGGGCTGGATCAGACCCGCGGGTGGTTCTATTCGTTGATCGCCATCGCCACGATGCTCGATCACGGGCCCGCCTTCAGGAACGTGCTGGTCAACGGTCTGCTTCTCGACCGTGACGGCCAGAAGATGTCCAAGTCCCGGGGCAACGTGGTGGATCCGTGGACGGCCATCGATGCCTTCGGCGCCGACGGGATCCGCTGGTATCTGGTCACGGCCAGCCATCCCTGGGCCGCGAAGCGGTGGGATGAGGACGCGCTGCGCGAATCGGTGCGGCGCACGTTCGATACGCTGGCCAACACGTATCGATTCTACGCCCTGTACGCGAATCTGGAGGGGTGGACGGGCGATACGGAGACGCCTCCCGGTGATTCTCCCATCATGGATCGCTGGCTCCGTTCACGTCTCGCTAACCTGGTCGCGGTGGTGGGCTCGGCGTTCGATGACTACGACCTCACCAGGGCGGCCCGGGCCATAGGCGACTTCGCGGTCGATGACCTTTCAAACTGGTATGTCCGGCGCTGTCGAGACCGGTTCTGGGGTTCGGCCGACGCCGCCGATACCCGCCACGCATTCCGCACCCTGGGCGACGCGCTCATCGTCGTCAGCCGGCTGGTTGCGCCCGTGACGCCCTACCTGGCCGACTGGCTCCATCGTGCGCTCACTGAGACCAGCGTCCACCTGGCTCCCTTCCCGGAGCCGGACACCGGCGCCTCCGATGTGGCGCTGGAGCGGGGGATGGGCGCGGTTCGCGCGCTGTCGAGCCTCGGTCGATCCGCTCGCGAGACCGCGCGTATTCGCGTGCGCCAGCCCCTGGGCACCATGTACGCCCTTGCACCGGGCGCCGCCGATCTCACCAACGGGCTCCTGGATGTGCTGAAGGACGAGCTGAACGTGAAGGAGATCCGGTTCGTGGCGGAGGCGGATGAGATCATGACGCGGGAAGCGCGTCCGGTATTCCGGACGCTGGGACAGCGGTTCGGCAGCCGGACGCAGGAAGCGGCGGCGGCGATCCGGGCGCTGTCGAATCCGACACTCCAGGCGTTCGATCGTGGCGAGGAGGTCGTGATCGAGGTGGCCGGTGAGTCGCACCGGCTGGCCTCCGACGATGTGGACGTCGTGCAGATCGCGAGAGGGGAGCTGATCGTGGAGAGCGGGGAGGGGTTCACCGTCGCCCTCGACCCTGCCGTCGACCATGCGCTACGGTTGGAAGGCATGGCCCGGGAGCTGATCAATCGGATACAGCGCCTGCGTCGTGACGCGGGGCTCGAAGTGAGTGACCGGATCCGGCTATGGATCACGGGGGAGCCGCCGGTTCCCGCCGCGGTCGATCGGTACCGCGAGTACATCGCGGCCGAGACGCTGGCGGTATCGCTGGAGAGCGACGGGACGCCCGACCGCGCCGCGGAGTGCCGGGACGTGGATCTCGACGGTGTCGCGGCGCGAATCGCCTTGCACCGGGTCTCGATACGATGACGGCTTTGTCGGCGGACCAGCAAGGGGAGTTGGGACGGTTGCTCGAGCGGGAGAGGAACCGGCTCGTTCGCCGGTTGAAGCGATTCGCCGAGTCCAGGGATGAGGTGGAGGTCGGAGGATTCTCCCAGCACATGGCAGAGGATGCATCGGCGCTCACGGAGCGCGAGACGGCGTTCCTCCTGGCGAGTGAGGAGGGGCGTCGGCTGGTGGCGGTCAACCAGGCGCTGGATCGACTGACCCGGACGCCCGCGACATTCGGCGTGTGCGCGGGGTGCGGCGCCGCCATTGCGTGGGAGAGGCTGGAGGCGATCCCCTACACCGAACTATGTATCGGATGCAAGTGTGCAGATGAAGAGAGCCGGAGCGGACGCAGTGCCTGATATCGATTCCGCGGCCTCCGACGTGAACCGGCCCATGGACGTCGGCAAAGCCCGTCTGTTCTTCGGGATCGTCGGACCCGTGGTGTTGCTGGACGTGATCAGCAAGTTCCTGGTCCAGCAGAACATGCGGCTGTATCAGCAGATCGACGTCGTCGGCGACTACTTCCGGCTGACGTACATCCATAATCCAGGCGCCGCCTTCGGCATCCACCTGGGCGAGCACTCCAGGGTCATCTTCCTGGTACTTTCCCTCGTGGCCCTCGGTGCGTTGGCGGCCATGTTCTGGTCTACCCCCGCCCGGGACAGGGTACGGCTGTCGGCCATCGCCCTCATCTGCGCGGGCGCGGTCGGCAACCTGATCGACAGGGTCCGCTCGGAGCAGGGCGTCGTGGATTTCATCGACATGGGGATCGGCGACCTCCGCTGGCCGGTGTTCAACGTGGCGGACATCGCTGTCACCACAGGGGCGATCTTCCTTGCCTTGTCGCTGTGGCAGGAGGACCACTATCCCGAGGAGGACCGACGCGCGGACGGAGGTGGGTAGTCCGACCCGGATCGAGGTCCCTGCTGGAGCGGCGGGGGAGCGGGTCGATACGTTCGTAGCGTCCCGGCTCCCGTCGCTATCGCGTAGCCGGACCGCCCAACTGATCGCGGGTGACCACATCGTGCTGAACGGCCGCCCGGTCCGGAAGAGCGATCGCGTCGCCGCCGGCGATGTCATAGAGATCGATGTCCCGCCACCCGAGCCCTCCACCGTCGAAGCAGAGCCGATCCCGCTCGACATTCTTCACGAGGATGCCGATCTGCTGGTGATCGCGAAGCCGGCCGGCCTGGTCGTGCATCCGGCGCCCGGTCACCGGAGCGGGACGCTCGTCAATGCGCTGCTGCACCATGTCCAGGACCTGTCGGGGATCGGCGGCGTGAAGCGCCCAGGCATCGTTCACCGGCTGGACAAGGACACGTCCGGCGTCATGATCGTGGCCAAGCACGATCGCTCCCATCGGCGTCTCGCGGGCGCGCTCAAGCGGCGCGAGATCCGGCGCAGCTACCTCACGGCCTGCTGGGGGCACCTCGACGCGGACCGTGTCACCGTGGATGCGCCGGTAGGCCGATCCACCAGGGATCGTAAGCGAATGGCCGTGGTGGAAAGCGGGAGGTCGGCGGTGACCCACTTCTTCCGCCTGGAACGATGGCCGGCTGCCGATCTGCTCCGGGCAGAGCTGGAAACCGGGCGAACGCACCAGATCCGGGTTCACCTGGCGCATGCAGGGCACCCTGTGGTCGGTGATCCGGTGTACGCGGGCGGCGGCGCGCGCGGCATCAGTGGACAGGACCGTCCGTGGGCCCGCGACCTGGAGCGGCGCGTGCCACGCCAGTTTCTCCACGCCCACCGCCTCGAGTTCAAGCACCCGAGGACCGGCGAGCCACTCGTGTTCGAAGCGCCCCTTCCCGCGGATCTCGCTGCGGTCCACGACTGGGCGAGGGCGCGTTGACCCTGCCGGACCGGGGCGGCTATGTTTCCGCTCGCTTACCGACCCGTCGATCCACCGACGTCCGAGAATGACTCAAGCGCAGTACACGGAGCGGAGGACGGTTCAGCCGGAGCAGGCGGCCGGCCACGCACCGCGTGCGCACTACGGCTCCCGGGGCACGATGTCGACCCGGGACGCGCAGATTCTACGCTCCCTGGCGGATCGGATCGATCCGGGCGACGCCGGCGCCCACAACAACCTTGGCGTCGTGTTCTTCCAGAAGGGATTGGTCGACGACGCGATCGCGTCGTTCGAGCGGGCCCTCGACCTGGATCCCCGGCTCGATGTGGCCCGACGCAACGCCGAGATCGCCTATGCCGAGTCCGGCCAGCACGCGGACAGGGTGCGCGAGCTGGAGGCGCACCTACGGTCGAACCCCACGGACGGATCGGCGCGCGATGCGTTGGCGCGACTCTATCTGCTGGGTGGGGACGCGGCGGCCGCGGCCGGTCACTGGGCCAGGCTCCTGGAGCAACAGCCATCCAGCGCGGCGCTCCACGCCAGGCTGGCCCAGGCGGAAGCGGAGCGCGGCCGCGCGAACCGGGCTTTGATGCTCTTGAGGCAGGCTGCGGACCTGGCCCCGGGCGACGCGGCGATCCACGTGCAGATGGCCGAGATCCTGGACGAGCGCGGGGAGCTGGAGGAAGCCGAGGCCGCCCTGCGGAAGGCGCTGACCCTGGACGGCGAGTCCGCGCGCGCGCACGCTTCGCTCGGTCGGGTGCTCGCGCGGGCGGGTCGCGCCGAGGAGTCGGGCCTGGCCATCCGACAGGCAGAGGCGATCGATCCCGCGGTGTTGCGTCCCGAGCGACACCTTTCCCTGGAGCGGTACCGACCGACCCCGGCCCGAGGCGGTGGCCGAACCGCGCTCGAATCGACGGCTGGCCCGTTCGGTGACTACGCCAGGGCGGCGGAGCTGAGGCGGAGTGGTGACCTGGAGGCGGCCGCGCTACAGCTCGATCACGCCATTTCGGCCGGTGATGCGAGCTTCGAGGTCCAGCTCGCGCGCGCGGAGCTCCGACTCCTCCAGGGCGCGCTCGAAGAGGCCGTTGAGCTGTACGACCGGATCCTCGAATCTCGAACCGACAGCCCCAAGGTCTGGAACGAGCGCGGCGTCGCCCTGCACCGGCTGGGTCGCCTGGAGCCCGCCGTGGATGCGTATCGCCGGGCCGTAGCGCTCGATCACACATACCATCTCGCCTGGAACAACCTGGGCGTGGCTCGCGCGCAGGGTGACGAGCCCGAGGCGGGTGAGCGGGCGCTGCGCCAGGCTGCCGCTCCGAATGCCCCGGCCGAGGTGCTACGGAACCTCGCCTTGTTCCTGCTGCGAGCTGAAGCGGCTGCCGAGGCCGTGGAGGTCGGTCAGGCGGCTGTGGAGCGGGACGCCGGGTCGGCGCGCGGCTGGTGCAGGTTGGGTAGCGCATTGTTCCAGGCGGGCAGGGGGGCCGAGGCGCGGGACGCTTTGCTCCGGGCGATCGAGCTGGACGAGACCGATGCCGAGGCACGGTACCAGTTGGGGTTCGTGCTGTCGACCCTGGGCGACTTCAGGGGTGCGCTGCGTGAAACGAAGCTGGCGTTGGAGATCGAGCCTACCTTTCCGGTCCCACGCTACCGCCTCCTGATCGACGTGGAATACGAGAACGGCGCGGTGCCGGCACCGGACGAGGCTGCACCGCAGCGTCTGGCTCCCGGCATTGCGATTCCCGCGTTCGAGTTCGAGCCGTCCGGGCTCGACCGGGTGTTCGCCGAGCCGGGGCCGGACCCCGAGCCGTCCGAGCTTCGGAATCTCCTGGCGGACGCCGCGCGGGGGCTTCGCCACGGCGAGCTCCGGCAGGCGGCCGATCGAGCGGCGCGGGCCCTGGCCCTGGCGCCATCACATACGGAGGCGTTGACGCTCCAGGGCCGAGTCTTCCTCGAGGGCGGACTCGCGGGCGAGGCGCTCGTATAGCGCGGATTCAGCCTCGAGGTCAGGGTCA
>CAYXJH010000035.1:0-16875 GCA_964465415.1 uncultured Gemmatimonadaceae bacterium | reverse complement strand
CCCCATTGAAATGCGCCTGATCGCGATTCCATGAAAGCACTTCAGCAGTGATGGACATGACCGCAAGTAACACAGCACAGCGGTCAGTTCCGGTCTTTTCGCGGCCACTTTTGGCGGCACAACCACGTCCAGGGCCATCAGCAGCCAGTCGAAGTCGTCTCGGGCCGCATTCAACTGTCGCCGGGCCTGCCTCCACGGGACGGTCGGCTGAATCGCCAACCCGGCACCGTTGGGCGGAAACTCGCCGGCCGCCTGGACCGGCGTCGGCCGGCTGAAGCCCAACTCCGCCACGGCAGCCAGAAGCCGCGGGTTCAGGTCCATGTTTACGAATGTATCCGTCATGTGATTCCCTTCCAGTGAATGCGCCCCGGTCAAGGTCGACGGGGCACAAGAAAAGAGCCCCGGCGACGGCCGAGGCTCTCTCGATCGTACGTACGAAGACCCGCCGGTCGGGCGGGTCAGGCCGAAGTATAGCCGAAACCTCCCGACCGGACAACCGGGTGCCACTGTGATCCCGGAGCGCGGCCGTGGGGGACTACCCGCTTCCGTTGTCGCGCGGGTCCGGTGCGCCCTACATTCCCGGGCCCTGGCCCTCACGCTGGAAGTAGACATGGACCGGCCCGACCGCCCCGAGTACTACATGACGATCGCACTGGCTGTACGCGCGCGGGCGAACTGCATCGGGAACCGGGTCGGGGCGATCCTGGTGCTCGGCGACCGGATCATCGCGACGGGCTATAACGGGACCCCGAGCAAGATGCCGAATTGTGACGAGGGCGGTTGTGAGCGGTGCGCGAACCGGGAGCGCTGGCGGACGTCGGCCGGCTACGACGTGTGCATCTGCGTGCACGCGGAGCAGAACACGTTGCTTTCCTCGGCGCGGTTCGGGATTGCGGTTGCGGGGTCGGACCTGTACACGACGATGCAGCCGTGCTTCGGTTGCGCGAAAGAGCTGCTTCAGGCGCAGGTCCGCAGCGTCCGCTACCTTCATCCGTGGGAACCCGCCGATCCGGACCTGTTGCGTCAGTATAGGACCTTGCTCGAGCGGTTTCCGGGCGGAGTGGAGCGCGTCGAGGTCCCGGACCCCGGGGCGCAGTGGGCGGTGTCGCGCTTGCGGGAATCGACGCCTGACACGGGTCACATGCGCACCTGACACGGAGCTGGCCGTCGCGAGCCGCCGGATGCCGGCTCCGGGCGTTACCTCCGAATCACCGTGAGCTCCCGGACCCGCGCCCTCACGTCCCGCGCGCGGTCGGCGGCTTCGAGGGCCGCCCAGAGCTGCTCGACCGTGGCCCGGTCCACGTATCCGGGCGGCGTGCCCGTGCGCGGGGTGGACAGGCCGGAGTCCTCGCGGAAGCGATCCACCGCGTCGGCGGCCTCCCGGGTATAACGAAGCCAATCCTCGTCAGGCTCGAGCGCGGGCTGGTCGGGCCGGTAGTACCCGAGGGCGTGAAGCATCACCTTGAGCTGCGCGACGTCGGTGCCGACCGCGTGCTCGAGCGTGCGGTAGCCCAGCACGCCGGCGACGGCGTCGTACTGGCGCCGCAGCTCTCCGACGGGCTCCGGGTGCTCGCATACGTTCAGGTGGGTGGTGACGCGGTCCGGCCTCGTGGCCCGGTCCTGCCGCGGGTCGGCTACGATGACGGCGGCCGATTGCAGTCGGCCGGCCCGTGCGTCACCGCCCGCCGCCTGCCCGGCCTCCAAGGCGTGGATGAGCCGGTCCACCAGGTGTCGGCCCGACACGCTGCTGGCCTCGAACGCACCGGCCACCGCGTCCACGACTTCGGGGCCTACCAGGAGGTTGCCCTGCACCACGTAGTAGCGCCCTGCTCGCTCGCCGGCCCAGGGCGAGGCTTCGGATCCGGTGAACTGCGCGCCCCGCCCATCCGCGGCGATCACGCCCACCTGGCGCCGCTCCCGGCCCTCGTCCGCCTCGACGCGCTGCCGCAGCGCGTCGTCAGGGGCCATGCCCTGCTCGAGCAGGTCCAGTAGCTCGGCGCCGTACTCGACGCGGGTCCACGACTGCGTGGCGACGGCGCCCACGCCCGCCCGGACCCACGGAACCACGTTGCCCACGCACGTCACCCTGGTGGTCACGGCCACACCCGTCTCGCCCGTCTCCGGGTCGACGGCGGCGATGGAGAACGTGTTGTAGAGCGGCTGGTCCTGCCCGAAGCTCGCGCCCGGAGTAGCGGCTGCCACGACGAGGCCGAGGAACACGCCTCGCAGCGGGGTTGGCGAACGTCGTGCCACGGTCACGCCGTCCGGCTCCGCTGCCGCGCCGCTTTCACGCCGTCCTGACGCGCGGCCCTGCCGAACCAGGCGGGCACGGGTGTGTCCAGCATGGTGCGGAGGCCCGGCTCCGTCCTCACGATGGCGGCGATCGCGTTGACGGTGATCGCGCAGGTTGCGACGTCCCCGTTGATCCCCCCGTCGATGGTCGTATCCACGTCGGGCACGCCGCGGATCCGGATCCGGTCGTAGGACTTCTCCTCATCCACGGCAGCCCGGAAGGTCAGTTTGAGGACCTCCCGGCCATCGATGATGCCCGTCGCGATCTGCTCCACGCCTGCAGGCTGGCCCCGGGAGATGGGTTTGTACCCGGTCTGGATGTCGTGGGACGCGAGCACCGGCTCCAGCGTCTCCCGGCTCTCGTCCAGCACCCAGCCCATCGCGTACGCGATCATGTCGGCTGACTCGGGTAGCCCCACGTGGCGCAGCGTCCCCGCCTTCCGGTTCTCCTCGAACTCCGCGGGCGTCAGTCCGGCGCCGATCTTCTTCTGGAACGGGACCCTCCGCTTGGACGCGTCCTGAACCCGCTCGACCTCGATGTGATCGACCCGCTGCATGATGGATGTGAACACGGACGGGAGATAATCCATGAGGTAGCCCGGATTGACGCCGGTGCCCAGGCAGCTGACCCCGTTCTGGCGACACACCCTGTCGATGGCCTCGGCCGCCTCCCGGTGCCGCTTCCACGGGAACGACAGCTCTTCACACGTGGACACGATGTGCAGACCCGCATTCGCCGCCGCCTCGACCTGCGGTACGAGCGTTCGCACGGAGGAGACCGTGGCGATCACGGCCACATCGGGCGGGTCGGAGGCGGAACGGAGCGCATCATGCAGGGTCGAAGAGACCGTCACGCCGACAGGCCCGATCTCGCACACTTCCCCCACGTCCCGGCCATGGAGCGACGGGTCCAGGTCGGCCACGCCCACCAGCTCCAGCCCCTCCCGCTCCCGCATGTATCGTACGATCTGTCTACCGAGCGGTCCTGCCCCGAGCTGCACCACGCGTATCATGACGTCTGTCCCGTCGCCTGTAGATAGTCGGATCGGCGGTCCGGCAACGTACACGACCCGTTTCGACGACGGCAAGGCCGCACAGGTCGAACGGATTTCTTGTGCCGGGTCCTGGAACCCCATCATTATTCTCGACCCCTGGCCGCTTGAGGATCAACACGGGAGGCTTGCGCATGCGTGTCACACGAAAGACCGGAGCCGTTGGCGGCACCGCCCTCATCGCTGTGCTGAGCGCGTGCGTTCTGGTCCACGAGGAACGGGAGGTCCAGAGCCGCGCGGCAGGCACGTTCGAGGTCCAGACGGCCTCGGAGGCGTCGGACGCCCACCCGGAAGGACTGGCCCTGGGCCGGTCATCCCTCGACAAACGCTTCCACGGCGACCTGGATGGTCGCGCCCATGGCGAGATGCTGACCGCGATGACCGCCACCGATGGATCGGCGGGGTACGTAGCCATCGAGAGGGTCGAGGGCTCCCTCCACGGCCGCAGCGGGTCGTTCGTCCTACAGCACAGCGGATTGATGACCCGGGGCTCCCCTTCGCTGCTCATCTCCGTCGTGCCCGACTCCGGCACCGGTGAGCTCACCGGCCTCACCGGGACCATGCGGATCATCATCGACGACGGCGGACACGCCTACGAGTTCGACTATTCCTTCGAGGAGCCGGCTGGGCGCTGACATCGCAACTCTTGACCGGCAGACCGCCGTAACCACAACGTAGACTCGGAGTTGCTGTCCCGCTGTCGTCGCCCGTGTATTCAGGAGGGAATCATGCTGCCCATGGGCACCGTCCAGTGGATCTTCGTTCACACGGCCGCGCACTTCGGTGATTGTGGGGCGGCCGAGATCGATGCGTGGCACCGGTCCCGGGGCCGGGCGGGCATCGGGTACCACTTCGTGGTGCGGCGATCGGGTCGGGTGGAGGCGGGACGGGATTTGTCGCTCGCCGGTGCCCACATCGAAGGGTGCAACACCCGCTCCATCGGGATCTGCTGCGAAGGCCACGGGGATCACGAGCCTCACGACCCGGCACAGCGGGCGTCGCTGCTCGATCTCTGCCGGACCCTGATCTCCCGATTCGACCTGTCCGCCGACCGCGTGCTCGGCCACCGGGAGGTGAACGGCCTCATCGACCTCGACCTGGTCGGCGATCACTACCGCACGTCCACTACCTGTCCCGGCCTGGCGGTCGACATGGACGAGATCCGCGCCACCCTGGCCGCGTCCATGGACCAGGAGATGTCCGTCGACTTCGCGCCGGTCACCGGCGACTACGGCTCTCGCGGGCTCTTCGGCTGGCTCCTGACGCGACGGACGCCGACGCTGTCCTGACCACCTGGCCTCGACCCCCCTCCGCCCTCGAACGCTACCAGGAGTGTCCGGGGGGCGCCCGCCATCGTCACTCTTGTGACCGGCGCGGACCAACCATTATCGTCCAGCGGATCTCCACGCCACAGTTCTGATCGATCGACCCTCCTGTAGACGGGACGGATTCTTGGCTGACGTCATGGCGGGCACGCGCGGTACCCCCCCGTCGGATGACGGCGACGGGTACATGCTGCTGTTCCGGAGCCACCCCGCTCCTCTGCTCATCTTCGACGTCGACTCCCTCCGCATCCTGGACGTGAACGATGCGGCGGTGGATCTCTATGGCTACGCACGTGAGGAGTTCACCCGGCTGTCCATCAAGGACATCCGTCCCCCGGAAGACATCCCCGCCCTCGAGGCGCTTCTGGCGGAGGCCGGGTCCGCGAGGATCGAGGCGGACGAGTGGCGGCACCGGTTGCGAAACGGCACCGTCATGGATGTGCGGGTCGTATCGGAGGCCGTGCCGTTCATGGGCCAGGATGCACGGCTCGTCAGCATCGAGAACGTCACTCCCAGGAAGCAATCCGAGCAGCAGCTTCGGCTTTTGAGAGCGGCGTTTCACGCCGCCGCCAACGCCATCGTCATCACCGATCGAACGGGCAGCATCCGGTGGGTCAACGCCGCCTTCGAGGAGATGACCGGGTACTCGGTCGATGAGGTCCTTGGTCGCAACCCCAGAGAGCTTCTCCGATCCGGGCACCACGGCTCCGACTTCTACGCCCGCCTGTGGCGCACCATCCTGGGTGGGGCCGTCTGGCGCGGTCGTATGATCAACCGCGCCCGCGGCGGCCGCCTGTATCACGAGGAACAGACCATCACACCGGTACGGGACGGGTCCGGTCGAATCACGCACTTCATCTCCGTCAAGGAGGACGTGACGGCCCGCCTCGCCACTGAAGATGCGTTGAAGCGGAGCGAGGAACGCTACCGCACGCTGTTCGAGGGAGTCCCTATCGGACTGTTTCGCGCCACGCCGGACGGGCGGTTCCTGGACGTGAACGGAGCGCTGGTCCGGACGCTGGGCCATGCCGATCGGGAGGCGCTGATCGGACGGTCGTTTGTCGAGCTGTGTGAAGATCGGGACGAGGGGGTTCGGTTCCTGACGCTTGCCGGCAGAATCGGCGCATCCGGCGGCGAGGACCTGCTCGTCGGCCGCCGGGACGGCCGCCGGATCTGGGCCCGAGTGCGGATCGCGGCGGAGGTGGACGGCTATGGACGCGTGACCTCGCTGGAAGGGGCGCTCGAGGATGTCACGGACCGGCGGGACATCGAAGATCGCCTGCGGTTCCAGGCCGAGCTCCTGAGCGCGGTCGGGGAGGCCGTGATCGCGACGGACACGTCCAGCCGGGTCATCTACTGGAACCACCATGCGGAGACGATCTACGGCTGGTCGAGCCACGAGGTGATGGGCCGCGATGTGGTCGAGGTGACGGTACCACCGGCTGGCCGGGCCGACTTGGCGCGGGTGTACGCCCGGGTTTGCGCCGGTGAGACGTGGTCGGGCGAGTTCGACGTGCAACGACGGGACGGGACCACGCTGCCGGTTCACGTGACCGACGCTCCCATCCGCGACGGCGGCGGGCGTATCGTCGGAGTGGTGGGCGTATCCCGCGACCTCACGTCGCGGCGAGCGCTCGAGCAGGAGCTGCGCCACGCACAGAAGATGGAGGCGGTCGGCCGACTGGCGGGCGGCATTGCCCACGATTTCAACAACGTGCTGACGGCGATCATTGGCCATGCCGAGTTCCTGCTGGACGGGCTGCCGGACGGCCCGCTGCGGGAAGATGCCCGTACGGTGTATCGCAGTGCCGAGCGTGCAAGCCAGCTGACGCAGCAGCTCCTGGCGTTCAGCAGGAAGCAGGTCCTCCAGCCCAGGGTGCTGGACCTGGGTGAAGCGGTCCAGGATCTGGAAGGCCTGCTCCGCCCCATTATCGGGGAGGACCTCACGCTCTCCATTCGCGTGAACCCCGACGCGGGCAGGATCGCAGCCGATGGGAGCCAGATCGAGCAGGTGGTGGTCAATCTGGTGGTGAACGCCCGGGACGCTATGCCTGATGGCGGCGTGATCCGGCTCAGCGTCGATGCCGCGGACCACGGGGATGTGAACAGCCACGTGCCCGGGCACGTCGAGCCGGGACCGTACGTTTGCCTTGAGGTCTCGGACACCGGCACGGGGATGGACGCGACCGTGGCGGACCGTCTGTTCGAGCCATTCTTCACGACCAAGCCGCCGGGGAAGGGAACGGGCCTGGGGCTGAGCACGGTCTACGGGATCGTCCGTCAGAGTGGCGGGCACGTTGGGGTGGACAGCCGCCCCGGCGGGGGCACTACCTTCCGGGTATTCCTGCCGCGCGTGGATGACGCCCTGTCCGAGCTTCCTGATCCTTTTGACGACCTGATTCCGGCGCGCGGCGGCGAGACCGTGCTCCTGGTCGAGGACGAAGCGGGCGTGCGCACGCTGGCCCGGCGGGTGCTGGAGCGCGCGGGGTACCGGGTAGTGGAGGCCGAGGCACCGGGTCAGGCGCTGGCGGCGCTGGCCGCGGCCGGCACGACCGAGGTCGACCTGATCATCACGGACGTCGTCATGCCGGAAATGAGTGGCGTGGCGCTGGTGGAAAAGCTCCTGGCGATCCGTCCCGCCACCCCGGTCATCTTCATGAGCGGCTACGCCGAGGATGAGGCCCTCCGCCGCGGCATGGTCGACCCGCGGCACCGGTTCATTCCCAAACCGTTCACCCCCGCGGCACTGGCTCGCGTGGTCTCGGAGGCGCTCCAGACGGCCTGATCGGCGGCTTGCCCGGCCGTATCCTCGTCGCCATCCTTCGTGAGCCCCATCCACAAATCTGAGGATCACGACATGCGACGACTGCCCCGTGCCCACGCACTGCCCCTGATGGCCGTGCTGGCTACGCTCCTGATAGCCCAGTCCCTCGAGGCGCAGACCCGGCTCCTCCGCTTCCCCGCCGTGAACGGGGACCGCATCGCGTTCACCTACGCCGGCGACCTGTGGACCGTGCCCGCGACGGGTGGCACGGCCGTCCGGGTCACCGCCCACCCCGGGCTCGAACTGTTCCCCGCCTTCTCACCTGATGGGCGATACCTGGCCTTCACCGGCCAGTACGACGGGGACGAGCAAGTGTACGTGGTCCCGGCCTCCGGCGGCGTGCCGAGGCAGCTGACCTTCTACCCGGCGGACGGCCCACGCGCCGAACGCTGGGGATACGATCACCAGGTCTACGGCTGGACTCCTGACGGCAGCCGCATCCTGTTCCGATCCTCCAGGGACGGCTGGTCACTGTCTCGGACACAGCTCTATACCGTGCCCGCCGCAGGGGGACCCGCCGAAGTCCTTCCCATGCCGCGCGGCGGCTCCGGCGCGTTCTCGCCGGACGGCCGACGGATCGTTTACTCCCCGCTTTTTCGTGATTTCCGTTCCGAGAAGCGATATGCGGGGGGCACCGCCAACCGGCTCGTGATCTTCGATCTGGACGCGCAGTCCGCCGTCTCCATTCCCGAGCGGGATCGGGCGCAGCGGGATCCCATGTGGATCGGGGACCTGATCTACTACAACTCGGACGACGACGGGACGTTCAACCTCTACTCGTATGACCCGCGCACGAGCGAGCGGCGCCAGATCACGCACTACGATGCGTGGGACGTGCGCTGGCCAAGCGCCGATCCGGCCACGGGCAGGATCGTCTTCGAGCTGGGTGGCGAGCTCCAGCTGCTGGACACGGGCAATGGCCAGGTCACACCCGTCACGATCCACGTGCCGCACGATGGCCTGCACACCCGTCCGTCACGGGTCGCCGTGGCCGGGCAGGTGTCCGGCTTCGCCCTGAGCCCAAGCGGCGAGCGGGCGCTGTTCACGGCTCGTGGCGACGTCTTCACGGCACCGATCGAGAACGGGCCCACTCGTAACCTCACCGGGAGCTCCCGTTCCCATGACAAGGCGGCAGCCTGGTCGCCGGACGGCCGTTCCATCGTGTTCCTCTCGGACCGAACGGGCGAGGAGGAGCTCTGGCTGATCGCCCAGGATGGACGGGGTGAGCCGGAGCAGCTCACTCGTGACGGCGCCGCCATGCGCTACAGCCCGCGCTGGTCCGCCGACGGCTCACGCATCGCGTTCAGCGACAAGGACGGCAAGCTCTGGGTGCTCACGCTGGACGGGCGGCGTCTGACGGAGGTCGCGAGGGACCCGCGCGGCACCGTCGGCGACTACACGTGGTCGCCACGGGACAACCACCTGGCGTTCAGCATGCAGGACGCACGGGGGTATCGAGCCGTGCACATCTGGAGCGCCGGAGATGGCCGCGCGCGTCCGGTCACCGAAGGTTTTTTCAGCGAGTACAACCCGTCCTGGGGAGCGAAGGGGGACTACCTCTTCTACCTCAGCGATCGCGAGTACGCCCCCCAGATATCGAACGTCGAGTGGAATTTCGCCGGGAACCGGAGCACCCGGATCTTCGCGCTGGCCCTTCGTTCCGATCTGCCCCACCCGTTCCCGCCGCGCAGCGACGAAGTGACGATCGAGGAGGAGGGCGAATCTGCGTCCAGCTCCCCGGCGGAGGGCCCGCTCCGCATCGACTTCGACGGGATCGCGCGGCGAGTGGCACCGGTCCCCGTGGACCCCGACAACTACGCCGGACTCGCCGCGAACGACGGTCACCTTATCTACGCGGTGACGAGCGCGTTCTACTATGGCCGCTCGGCCGAGTCACAACCCACGCTCAAGGTGTTCGCTCTGGATGACCGTACCGAGTCGACTCTGGCCGAGGGGATCGCGGGCTACACGCTGTCGGGCGACGGCAAGAAAGTCCTGGTCCGGGAGGGCGGCAACTTTGCGCTCTACGAAGCCAAGGCCGGCGGCGCCTCCTCGAAGAAGAGCGTCTCCACAGCGGGCTTGTATGTGGACCGCGTGCCGGCGGACGAGTGGGCCCAGATCTTCGATGAGGTCTGGCGTCGGTACCGCGATTTCTTCTATGTCGACAACATGCACGGCTACGACTGGGAGGCGTTGCGCGACCAGTACCGGCCGCTCCTGGCCCACGTGGCGCATCGTTCGGACCTCAACTACCTGATCTCGGAGATGATCTCCGAGCTCGCGGTGCAGCACGCCTACATTGCCGGCGGCGACTGGGACCAGCCGGCCCGCCCGACGGTGGCCTTGCCCGGGGCCCGGTTCGAGCTCGACCCCGCCAGCGGCCACTACCGCATCAGCCGCATCTTCACCGGTCACAACGAGGAGACGCGGTACCGGTCACCCCTTACCGAGGTCGGCGTCGACGCGACGGTGGGTGATTTCGTCCTGGCCATCGATGGCGAGCCGCTCCGTCCGGACGAGGACCCGTATCGGTTGCTCCAACACAAGGCCGACCGGCCGGTCACGCTGACGCTGAGCACCCGTCCCGACATGCGTGGCTCCCGGGAGGTCACATTCCAGCCCGTGTCGAACGAGTCGGCTCTCCTCTATCTCGACTGGGTCGAGGCGAACCGCCGCCGGGTGGACGAGTTGACCGGCGGTCGGGTGGGATACTTCCACGTGCCCGATATGGGGGCGACGGGCATCGCCGAGTTCATCAAGTGGTACTATCCTCAGGTCCGTAAGGAAGGCCTGGTCATCGACGTGCGGGCCAACGGCGGCGGCAACGTGTCGTCCATGCTCATCGACCGGTTGCGCCGCGAGCTTCTGGCCACCGGGTTCGCCCGCAACGACGAGTACCCCAGCACCTACCCGCGCGGCGCCGTCTTCCACGGCTCCATGGTCACCATCCTCGACGAGAACTCGTCGTCCGACGGCGACATTTTCCCCGCCATGTTCCGCGAGGCAGGCCTCGGCCCGCTCATCGGAAGGCGCTCGTGGGGAGGCGTGATCGGCATCACGAACCGCGGGAACCTCATCGACGGCGGCAGCGTGAACGTACCGGAGTTCGGGTTCAACAGCGTGACCGGCGAGTGGATCATCGAGGGCTACGGCGTGGACCCCGACATCGAGGTGGCGCAGGATCCCATCGCGGTAATCGAGGGCCGCGACCCCCAGCTCGAGCGCGCGGTCCAGGAGGTGCTCCGCCTGATGGCGGAGAACCCGAAGTCTCTGCCGCAGCGGCCGGCGCCTCCGGTGCGCAGGTGATCGCCCGGGCCGGCGTGCTCCTGGCCCTGGCGCTGAGCCCGGGGTGCGCCGGCCTCATGGGCGGGGAGGACGAGCGTGAGTATGTCCCCGATGCGCCGGCGCGCATCCACGTCATCAACGACAACTTCTACGACGTCACCGTCTACACCGACCAGAACGGCCATCGGGAGCGACTCGGACGGGTGATCGGGAACACGAGCGAGGTTTTCGAGATCAGGGCGAGGATCGGGGCGAACATCGCCATCGCGGTTGCGGTCCAGGCGGGTCGCACGCATCTGACCCACCGCATGGATATCTACCCGGGCGACGAGCTCGAAGTGAGGGTGCCGCCGGACCTGGACCGGAGGTAGTCTGTAGTGAAGGGTTGTGCGCGGCCCCCGCCGGTATGACTCTTGAACGTCAACGGTCGCGTAATCCTGGCTCGACCGCCAACGGATTCAGCTGCCCTCCACGCCGGACGGAGTACCAAGACAATGAGAAAGTATGTGGCTTTCGCCGCTAGCCTGGCGCTGGTCGGCGCCTGCGACTCCACGGATCCCCGTGTCCCCAGCGCCGTGGAGGTGGAGGTTGAGAGCCTGAGCCTCCTGGTCGGCGAGACGGTGACGATCCAGGCCAGGATCGTGGACCAGCGCGGGCGCGCGTACGAATCGCCGCCCGATGGCCTCGGGATCACGTGGACCAGCTCGGACGAGGGCGTGGCCACCGTGCAGGCGGGCCAGGTCGTCGGGGTAGGTTCGGGCGAGGCCACCATCCAGGCGGCCGCCGGCTCCCTCGCCCCCGCGGAGATCCAGGTGGAGGTTGTTGGGTCGCTCGATGTCGTGGGCAGCTTCGACCTGCCCGTGATCCGCGCGGATGACCCGGACGGCCGGGAGGTCCACGCGGAGATCAGCTTCACGTACTCGGGGCACCGGGCGGGCACATTCGCGGTGGACGAGATGTTCGCCGTCGACGAGTTGACCGCAGCCGACAGCTGGGCATACACGTTCTTCAACCCGGACTGGGACGACCAGGACTTCGTCGCGCTGCAGTGGCGCGACGATGGCCTGATCGACTACATCGAGTTCTACGTGGAGGGCGCGGTGGAGGCAGCCGGCCAGTTCACGGTCTACCTGGGCTTCCTGGTTCTCGGCTTTGATCCGGCCACCAACATCGCCGAGGTCGACTACATCCTGGAGCTCACCCCCGGCGTCATGACCGTCTCCTCCGCGACGGAGGGTCAGTTGGCCGGCACGTTCCAGTTCACAATGGAAGTGGATCGGCTGGACACCCCCGCGGCGGCCGCCGACGGCGGCGTGCTCAGGTCGCCCAGGCCGCGCCCCGCGCTGAGGCGGTAGTGTCAGCGCGCACGGGTCACGGCCGCCCCGCGCCGGTCACAGCAGGCTGGGGATCTTCTGCTCCTCGGCCAGGTTCGCACGCCGGAAGTAGAAGGTCACCACCGTGGCGACCAGCACGATGAACAGCGAATAGAGCACCGGGATCACCAGGATCTGACCCATCTGCTCGCCGGCGAAGGACAGAATGACGATCCCGATGGCCAGGGGCCCGTTCTGGATCCCGGTCTCCAGGCCGACGGTGCGGGCGTTCATCGGGTGGAGGCGCACCAGCTTGGCCAGCCCGTAGGCGATGGATATGCCGAACATGCCCAGGAAGATGGCTACGAAGTAGACCTGCCAGGGCGTGGTCGTGAGCATGGGCCAGTTGCGTGGGACCCACGTAACGATCAGGAACACGATGATCACGACGCCCAGCAGCCCGCCCATCATCTCCATGATGGCGCCCACATTGGCGTTGTAGCGACGGATCACCATGGCAATAGCGACGGGGACCAGCAGCACGAACAGGGTCACGGCGATGTTGGCGACCGGAATGGTCAGGTCGGCGGTCATGAACCGGCCGCCGTACAGGTACAGGGCCAGGGGCGTCATGACCAGCGCCCAGATCGTGGAGTTGGTGGTCATCATGACGCTGAGCGCCAGGTTGCCCTTCGAGAAATACGTGAAGACGTTGGACGTGGTGCCCGCCGGGACGGACCCCATGATGAGGGCCCCGACCGCTGCTTCCGGCGGCAGGCGCAGGACGATGATCATGAGGAACGCCAGGAGCGGCATGATCCCGAACTGCGTCGCCCAGCCGATGACGAGCCCGCCCGGGCGACGCAGCGCGGACAGGAAGTCCCTCGGCGTGAGGGACGCGCCCATGCCGAGCATGATGAAGACCAGCAGGATCAGAAGCAGTGCCTGCTCCAGCGGCGTTACCATGAGCTACCTCCCGTCGGCCGGAGCGGTTGACTCCGGCGTGATGCCGAACGTCTCGTCCGGCAGCTCGGCGCGCAGGTCCTTGCGCAGGATCTTTCCGATCAGGCTCTTGGGCAGGTCCCCGCGGAACTCCACGCCGCGAGGCACCTTGTAGGCGGCCAGGTGCCGGCGGCAATGCTCGATGACCTCCTCCTCGGTCAGCCCGGGATTGTGCGCCACGACGTACGCCCGCACCGCCTCCCCCATCCGCTCGTCCGGCACGCCGATCACCGCCGCCTCCTGCACGTCCGAATGGCCCGCAATGACCTCCTCGACTTCGTTCGGGTACACGTTGAAGCCGCTCACGAGAATCATGTCCTTCTTTCGGTCCACGATCCGGAAGTACCCATCCTCGTCCATCGTGGCGATGTCGCCCGTGTGCAGCCACCCGCCGGCCAGCGTCTGCTCGGTATCGTCCGGCCGGTCCCAGTAGCCCAGCATGATCTGCGGCCCGCGCGCCACGATCTCGCCGGGCTCCCCGGGCGGCACCGGCTGGCCGTCATCGTCCACGAGGCGGAGGTCGGTGGAGGGCACGGGGATCCCTATGCTCCCGATCTTGGCCTGGCCGCCCAGCGGATTGAACGTGAGGACCGGCGACGACTCCGTGAGTCCGTAGCCCTCCACGACCGGCGTCCCCGTGACCTCGAGCCAGCGGGCGGCCACGGGCGCGTGCAGCGCCATCCCGCCCGCAACCGATGCGCGCAACTGGCGCGGGGGATGCTCGACAAACCAGCGCTCGTTCAACAGTGCGTTGAACAGGGTGTTCACCCCCGAAAGCCATGTGATCTTATAGTTCTCGAACGCCCGCTTGAGGTTGCTAGGCGGCCGGGGCGATGGGATCAGGATGTTCTGACCACCGGTGTGGTAGAACCCGAGCAGGTTTACCGTGAACGCGAAGATATGGTACAGGGGGAGGGCCGTCAGGATCACCTCTTCGCCCATGCGGATGTGCGAGCCGGCCATGTCCAGCATCTGGCGCATGTTCACCAGCAGGTTGCCGTGGGAGAGCATGGCCCCCTTGGAGACGCCCGTGGTTCCGCCCGTGTACTGGAGCGCAGCGAGCGAGTCGGGCCCCGTGGTCGCCAGGAACGCGTCCAGCGCCCCGCGGTCGCCCAGCCGCTCGCGCCCGGCGGCAAGCGCGGCCTGGAGCGGCGTGTGGTCCACCTCGATCGGGGGCAGCGTCCGGTTCCAGTACTTCTGGACCAGGCGGATGACGCGGGCGATCAGCGCCGGGAAGAACTCCGCGATCCGCACCGTGACGACGGTCTCGATGGCCGTGGCCGGTAGCACCTCCGGCAACCGGTCGGCGAACATGTCGATGATCACCAGGACCTGGGCCCCGGCGTCCGAGAACTGGTGCTTCATCTCGGACGGCGTGTACAGCGGATTCGTGTTCACCAGCACGCACCCGGCCTTCAGCACGCCGAACGCCACGACAGGGTAGCTCAGGCAATTTGGCATCTGGACCGCGACTCGCGCGCCGGGCTCGAGGGACAGCACGTCCCTCAGGTAGGCGGCGAACTCGTCCGACAGGCGGTCCACCTCGCGGAACCGCAGGGACCCGTTCATCCCGTTGGGCATGCATTGGGTGAACGCACGACGATCCGCGTACTGCTCCGCACTCGACCGGAGCATCTCCGGCATGTTCCGGAACGGGCTGTCACCCACCTGGGCCGGCGTACCGGCGGGGTAGTGATCCAGCCACGGACGCTCGCTCATGGAATCGCTCACACGGTACGAGGGAGCCCCGCCTCGTCGCGAGCCGCGGGGCGCGTTGCCACGTCGGTGTATGAACAGGCGCTCCGATCCAGCGAAGCGCACAGTATGGACGGCGAGATCGGGGGCAAGATACTGCGTAGCGACGCCCGCGCCAACGCGCAGGAGTCGAGCCGTGCCGGACGGCATGCCCGCGCGCCGTTGAAGCAGGGTGGCGGACCGGCTATTGTTGGCGCATGACCCAGCCGACGCCGACACCGGGCCAGGACTTCCTTCGCGCCATCGTGGCCGAGGACCTCCGCACCGGCCGCCACGCAGCCATCGTCACGCGGTTCCCGCCGGAGCCCAACGGGTATCTCCATATCGGGCATGCAACGTCAGTGGTCCTCAACTTCGGGGTCGCCGCCGAGTCGGGCGGCCGCTGCCACCTCCGGTTCGATGACACGAACCCGGAAACGGAGGAGCAGAAGTACGTCGATTCCATCATCGACACCGTGCGGTGGCTCGGCTACGACTGGGGCGATCACCTGTACTTCGCGTCCGATTATTTCGAGCGGATGTACGCCTTCGGCGAGCACCTGATCGGCACCGGCAAGGCGTACGTGGACTCGCTGAGCGAGGAGGAGATCCGGGCGTACCGGGGCACGGTCATGGAGCCCGGCCGCCCCAGCCCCTACCGGGACCGGTCGGTGGACGAGAACATGGACCTCTTCCACCGCATGCGCGACGGCGAGTTCCCCGATGGCGCCCACGTCCTCCGTGCCCGCATCGACCTCGCAGCGAAGAACATGCTGCTCCGCGACCCGGTCCTCTACAGGATCCGCCACGCCGCGCATTATCGTACCGGGGACCGGTGGTGCGTCTATCCGCTCTACGACTTCGCCCACCCCATCGAGGACGCCATCGAGTCCATTACCCACTCCTTCTGCACGCTCGAGTTCGAGAACAACCGCGCCGTCTACGACTGGATCGTGGACAACCTGCCGCGAGGCGAGCCGCCCGCGATCCCGCCGAGTTCCCGGCCTCGCCAGTACGAGTTCGCGCGCCGCAACTTCGAGTACACGATCGTCAGCAAGCGCAAGCTCCTGGCCCTGGTCCGCGAGGGTCACGTTGCGGGCTGGGACGACCCCCGGATGCCCACACTGGCCGGCCTTCGGCGTCGCGGCTACACGCCGGCGGCAGTCCGCACATTCTGTGAGCGGATCGGGATCGGGAAGGCGGAGAACCGCGCCGACATCGGGGTGCTGGAGTACTCCATACGCGACGATCTGAATCAGACGGCGCCGCGTGTGCTCGGCGTGCTTCGGCCACTCCGGGTCGTGATCACGAACTACCCGGAGGGGGAGACCGAGGCGTTCGACGCACCGCTCTTCCCGCGGGACGTGCCGAGGGAGGGGTCCAGGTTCGTGCCATTCTCCCGAACGCTGTACATCGACCGGGACGACTTCATGGAAAACCCGACGCCCGGGTTCTTCCGCCTCAGCCCGGGCTCGGACGTGCGGCTTCGATACGCGTACGTGATCCGCTGTGACGAGGTCGTCAAGGACGATGCCGGGCAGGTCGTGGAGCTGCGCTGCAGCTACTACCCGGAGACCCGTGGCGGCAAGGCGCCCGAGGGCCGATCCGTCAAGGGTACGCTCCACTGGGTTTCGGCGGACCACGCCGTCCCCTGTCAGGTCCGGCTGTACGACCGTCTGTTCTCTGTCCCTGACCCCGAGTCCGGCGATCAGGATTTCAGGGCACACCTGAATCCCGAATCCCTCGTGGTGCTCGACGACGCGCTCGTGGAGCCGAGTATCGCCAACGATCCGGCGGGGGGCCACTACCAGTTCGAGCGACTCGGCTACTTCTTCAGCGATCCGGTGGACTCGTCCCCCGGCCGGCTCGTGTTCAACCGGACCGTCGCGCTGAGGGACACGTGGGCCAAGGTGTCGGCGCGGGAGGCGGCGCCCCGGTCAACGGAGCCCCCGGAGAAACCCGTCGGCGCGGCTCGTGAAGAGCGCTCGTCTCCCCGCCGTGAGGCGGCCGGGGTGCCGTCCGAGCCGGCGCGGCCGCTGGACCTCGAG
>CAYXJH010000034.1:0-16920 GCA_964465415.1 uncultured Gemmatimonadaceae bacterium | reverse complement strand
CGCAGCCGCCGCTGCGGACGAGCGCACGGCAGTGCGAGCCGTGGTCGATCCCGAGCAGGGACGCGCCAGGGCGCTGGCGTCGGAGACGGGCGCCACGGTGGTGGACAGCTGGGATGCGGCCGTTGCGGCACCGGATGTGGATGTGGTGGTGGTTTCGACGCCGAACGCCTATCTGGTGCCCCTTGCGGAAGCGGCGCTCGGTTCAGGCCGGCATGTCCTGATGGAGAAACCCATGGGTCGCAACCTGGCGGAGGCGGAGCGCCTGGCGTCGGTCGCGGCGGGGTCGGGGCGGATCCTGAAGGTGGGGTTCAACCATCGATATCACCCTGCGGTGGCCGAAGCGTTGAAGGTTGCGGCGTCGGGCAACCTGGGCCCGGTCGTCCACATCCTCGCTCGCTACGGTCACGGCGGGCGGCCCGGGCTGGAGGGGGAATGGCGGTCGGACCCGGCGCTGGCGGGGGGCGGCCACCTCCTGGACCAGGGCGTGCACGTCGTGGACCTTATCCACGCGGTGCAGGGACTCCCGGCCGAGGCCGTGGCGTTCCTGCGCACGGCGGTGTGGCCGATCGCGCCGCTGGAGGACAACGCATACGCCATGTTCCGCTACGAGGATGGCGTGGTCGCGCAGCTCCAGGTGAGCATGACCCAGTGGAAGAACCGGTTCAGCTTCGAGATCACGTTTCAGCGCGGCGCGATCGCAGTGGAGGGTCTGGGCGGGAGCTATGGAGAGGAGAGACTGGTGGTGACGGATCGTCGCATGGAAGGTGGCCGCCCGTCCGTGGCCGAGCGTGCGTTCCCAGGCCCGGATCAATCGTGGGCGGCGGAATGGGAGGACTTCATGGGCGCCGTCAGTGCGGAGCGCGAGCCCCTGCACGGCACGGTGGCCGAGGGTCTGGCAGCGATGCGAATGATCGAGGCGCTCTACCGCTCCGCGGACGAACGGTCCATCGTGCGGGTCCCATGAGAGCGGTGTTCATGGACCGTGACGGCGTGCTGAACCGCGTCGTGCCGAGGGATGCCGTGGTGGGGTCACCTCGAAGCCTCGCGGAGCTGGAGCTCCTGCCTGGGGCGACCGACGCCGTCGCGCGACTGCGGGGGGCCGGCTTCCTTACGTTCATCGTGACGAATCAACCGGACCTGGCCAGGGGCTCCCTCAGCCAGACCGCGCATGCCGCCATCATGGCGGCCGTCGGTGCGGCGATCGAGCCGGATGATGTGGCGGTGTGTCCGCATGATGACGGAGACGCGTGCGCATGCCGCAAGCCCCGACCGGGGATGCTGACCGAGCTAGCGTCGCGGTGGGGGGTGACGCTCAGGGAATCGTACATCATCGGTGACGGATGGAAGGACGTGGCCGCCGGCCGGGCCGCCGGCTGCCGGACGATCCTGGTCCGGACCGCCTACAACCGCGAGGTGGCAGCGGATGCCGGTGTCGAAGACCTTCTGGGCGCGGTGGACTTGATCGTTGGTGCGAGACCGGGAGCCGGGAGCCAATGACCGAGGACACGTATTCCGGCCGCTACCTCGCCGAGGTCAAGCAGGTGGCCGAGGCGCTGGATGTAGCTGGCATCGAGGCCATGGCCCTGGCGTTGGCGTCGCTGAGGGATGGCGGTGGCCGGCTGTTCTGCATCGGCATAGGAGGTGGGGCCGCGAACGCGTCCCACGCCACCACGGACTTCCGGAAGATCGCGGCGATCGAGGCCTATTGCCCGCTGGACAACGTAGCGGAGCTGACCGCCCGGGTGAACGATGACGGCTGGGAGGGAGCGCTGGCTGCGTACCTGCGCGCCAGTCGACTTGGCCCGACCGACGGGCTGTTCGTCTTCTCCGTTGGAGGAGGTGACGCGGAGCGGGGGATCAGCGCCAACCTCGTCGAGGCGATGGATCTGGCCGGCGAGGTAGGCGCCATGGTGTTCGGAGTGGTCGGCCGTGACGGTGGCTACGCGGCGCGCCAGGGCCACCACGTGATCGTCGTGCCCACCGTCAACGGGGAGACGGTCACGCCACACACGGAGTCGTTCCAGGCGGTGGTGTGGCACCTGCTTGTCTCTCACCCGGCGCTTCAGCGGCACGACATGAAGTGGGAGTCCGTTGCCGGGGCTGCGACCAGGTGAGCTCTGCGTCTTCGAGTTCCGGCCTCTCCCAGGCCCTGCCGGCGCCAGTACGGAACCCGCCGTACCCCATCGCCGAGTCCACATTGTGGCTCGTGGTGAACCACCCCTGGGACGCCGCGCTCCCGCCGCGGAGCGGCGGATGGAGGTGGCGAGCGGCCCAGCGCGTGAAGCGGGTCATGGACGTCATCCTGGCCGGCGCGCTCACGATCGTGCTGTCGCCCGTCTTCGTCCTGGCGGCCTTTGCGGTCCGGATGAGCGGGCCGGGACCCATCCTGTTCCCCTGGAGGGTCCTGGGTGAGCGGGGTCGCCCGTTCGTCGGTTACAAGTTCCGGACGATGGTCCACAACGCCGAGACGTTGAAGGAGCGGCTGCTGGCGCATAACGAGATGCGCGGCCCCGTCTTCAAGATGCGGGATGACCCGCGCGTGACGCGGCTGGGGCGGTGGCTGCGAAAGTTCAGCATCGACGAGCTGCCCCAGCTGTGGAGTGTGCTCAAGGGTGACATGAGCCTGGTTGGCCCCCGGCCGTGCTCGCCCCAGGAGTTCGCGCGGTTCGAGTCGTGGCAGCGCGACAAGCTGGCGGTGATCCCGGGCATCACCTGTCTGTGGCAGGTGGAGGGACGCAGCGCGATCACCGATTTCGAGGAGTGGGCGCGCCTCGACCTACAATACATACGGGACTGGAGCATTTGGTTGGACTTTAAGATCCTGTTGCGTACGGTGCCGGCCGTGGTGCGGGGGCGGGGAGCGTACTGAGCCGGCAAGGCATTGACGTGCGGATCCTCTTTCTCAATCACAACACGGCGTTCCGTGGCACGTTCTTCCGAGCGCATCAACTGGCGAGGGAGCTGCGAGGGAAGGGCCACGACGTCACACTGGTCACGACGAGTCGCACGGCACGGTTCCGGGCGCGGTGGCGCGAGATCGACGGCGTGAAGGTGCTGGAAGCTCCGGACCTGTTGTTCGGCCCCGGGCGCACAGGGTGGGATGTATGGAACGCGTTGCGACGCGTGGCATCCCTTCGCGGCGAGGCTTTCGACCTGATCCACGGCTTCGACTGCCGGCCCGTCGTGATCGGTCCCGCGCTGGCGCTTACAAGGCGGACGGGCGCTCGACTCGTCCTGGACTGGGCCGATTGGTGGGGCCGGGGCGGCCAGATACGGGAGCGCTCGAACGCGGTCCTGCGGGCGTGTGTCGAGCCTGTGGAAACGTGGTTCGAGGAGTCGTTCCGAACGCGGGCGGATGTCTCGACGGTCATCTCGCGCGCGCTGGAGGCGCGGCTGCGGGGGCTGGGCGTGAGCGGTGACCGGGTGCTGCGCGTGCCGAATGGATCGGACACCGCAAGGATCCAGCCCATGGACCGTAGCGCGGCTCGCGCAGCGCTGGGCGTCCCGGACGACGTGCGGCTGGTCGTGCACGTGGGGGTTCTTACGCGTGGTGATGCGGAGTTGCTGGTGACGGCGTTCCAGCGGACTCGGAAGGAGTTGCCCGAGGCGCGGCTGGTCCTGGTGAATCCGCGTGTCGCGACGAACGGGGGGGCGTCGGTCCTGCGGACCGGGTTCGTGGATTTCGACACGTTGCGCCGTTGGCTCGGGGCGGCGGACCTCGGGGTGGTCGCGTTGCAGGATACGATCGGGAACCGTGGCCGGTGGCCTGGGCGTGTGAACGATTACCTGGCGGCAGGGCGGCCGACCCTCATGACCCGTGTGGGTGATGCGCCGGGATATCTGGAGGGCGCGGGAGCGGGGTGGTCGGAGGTGGCGGAGCCGGAGTCGTTCGGCTCGGCGATGGCCGATCGATTGCTGGAGCGAGACCGGCTGGAGGAGGCGGGACGGAACGCGCGGGTTCTTGCCGAAACGGACCTGGGCTGGGGCCGGATCGCCAGTGCGGTGGAACAGCATTACGGGGTGTGACATGACAAAGCAGACGCGGGTGGTGGTGACCGGAGCGGGCGGTTTCATTGGTTCGCACCTGGTCAGCTACCTTCGGACGCGTGGGTATTGGGTCCGGGGCGTAGACATCAAAGAGCCGGAGTTCCGGCCCATCGATGCCGACGAGTTCCTTACCCTGGACCTCCGGGAACGGGAGCAGGCGGAGGCAGCGGTGGCGGGGATGGATGAGGTGTACGCGCTGGCCGCGGACATGGGCGGAATGGGCTACATCTCGGCGAATCACGGACGGATCCTGCACGGGAACGCCCTCATCAACCTGCACACCCTGGAGGGCGCGCGGGAGGTGGGCGTGGGCCGATACCTGTACACGTCGTCGGCCTGCGTTTACCCGGAGCACCTTCAGCTGGACGCCAATGTGACGCCGCTGCGTGAGGAGCAGGCCTATCCGGCCCAGCCACAGGATGCATACGGCTGGGAGAAGCTCTTCACGGAGCTGCTGTGCGGGTACTACTCCGGGGACTACGGGATGGAGACGCGAGTGGCCCGGTTCCACAATATCTTCGGCCCGGAAGGAACGTGGGAGGGCGGCCGCGAGAAGGCTCCAGCCGCGATCTGCCGCAAAGTCGCGTACGCCAAGCTCACGGGGAACCCGAAAGTGGAGGTATGGGGCGATGGCGAGCAGACGCGATCGTTCTGCTATATCGACGATTGCCTGGAGGGCCTCTACCGGCTGATGCGATCGGATCATCGGGATCCGCTGAACATCGGGCAGGACCGGATGGTGACGATCAACGAGCTGGTGGACATGGCTGCGGCCGCCGGGGGGATCCGTGTCGAGCGAGTCCACGTGGTCGGCCCTCAGGGAGTGCGGGGACGCAACTCGGACAACAGCCGCCTCCGGGCGGTGCTGGACTGGGAGCCCGCGGTGACATTGGAGGACGGCATCACCAGGACCTACGAGTGGATCGAGGAGCAGGTGCGGGCGCGCCTCGGGGCGGGCGCCGCCGTGGCGTCGGCGGGCTGAGCCGCATGAGATCCTACAGCGTCATCGGATTGGGCAAGCTGGGTGCGTCCATGACGGCGGCCCTCGCCAGTCGCGGGCACCAAGTGATCGGTGTGGATGTGGATTCGGACGTGGTCCGGGCGGTTGCCGCGGGCCGGGCGCCGGTCGAGGAGCCGGGGCTGGACGCGCTCCTGGCGGCCCACCGATCCCGCGTAACGGCGACAGCGGATGCGGGCGCGGCGGTTCGCGATACGGAGGTGACGTTCGTCGTGGTCCCGACGCCCAGCGAGCCGTCGGGCTCATTCTCCATCGCGCACGCCCGATCGGCCATGACGGCCGTGGGGAGAGGGCTGCGTGCGAAGGCGGCGTACCACCTGGTGGTGATGACCAGCACGGTGCTTCCGGGGGCGACCCGACACGGCCTGATCCCGGTGCTGGAAGAAGAGTCGGGGCGCCGGGTGGGCGAGGACTTCGGTGTGTGCTACAGCCCCGAGTTCATCGCCCTCGGCAGCGTGATCCGGGATTTCCTCAACCCGGACTTCACGCTGGTCGGGGAGCTGGATGAGCGCTCTGGAGACCTCCTTGAGGCGTGTTACGGGGAGATCCTGGAAAACGGGGCGCCCTGCCGGCGGATGACGCTGGAGAACGCGGAGCTGGCCAAGGTGGCGCTGAACACGTACGTGACCACGAAGATCACGTTCGCCAACATGCTGGCGGATCTGTGCGAGCGACTGCCTGGCGGGGACGTGGACGTGGTCGCGGACGCTCTGGGGCTGGACCGCCGGATTGGCCGCCGATACCTCACGGGCGCCACGAGCTACGGGGGGCCGTGCTTCCCCCGTGACAATCAGGCGCTTGGCTTCCTCGCCCGCGCGCTCGGGACGTCGGCTACCCTTGCGGAGACCACCGACGAGCTCAATCGCCGGGAGGTGGCCCGGCTGATCGAGCGGGTCGGCCCCGTGCAGGGGATGCGCGTCGCTGTCCTGGGGCTGGCGTACAAGCCGGATACGCCGGTGGTGGAGGAGGCCGCCGGCGTGGCCATCGCCCGAGCGCTGTCCGCGGCGGGCGCCCGCGTCCGGGCGTACGATCCCGTAGCCACCGAGACCGCGCGACGGGAGCTGGGGCTGGCCGTGGAGGTGTCGAGCGGGTTGCAGGCATGCCTGAAAGACGCGGAGCTCGTGGTGGTGACCACGCCCGACCCGGCATTTCAGAAGCTCGAGGCGTCGGACTTCGCGGAGGGCGCCACGGTCCACGACGCCTGGCGCGTCCTGCGACACCTGGCCGATGCGCCTTCGATCCGATACGTGGCCGTGGGACGCGGTGCGGGCGGCCTGGAGCAGGCGGAGCGGCTGGCCAGGCTGTGGGGTCAGCCCGTGGAGACTGGATGAACAGACCGGCGCCGCCGCCCCACGGGCGGCTGCTCGCTCGCAACTCGGTGCTGAACCTGGTGGGATTCGGGGCCCCCATGTTGGCGGCGCTCCTGATCGTGCCAATGCTGGTGACAGGGCTGGGCACGGACCGCTTCGGAATCCTGGCCATCGCCTGGATGGCGTTGACCTACCTGGGCGAGCTCGGCTTCGGCGCCACGACGACCAAGTTCACCGCGGAGTCGCTCGGTCGGGATGGTGGACGGGACCTGGGCGGCATCGCCTGGACCACGGCGGCGCTCCAGGCGGTCGTGGGCGTTGCCCAGGGCGTGCTCCTGTTCCTTGCGACGCCGTGGCTGGTACAGACCGTCTTTCGCATACCGCCGGCTCTTTGGCCTGAAGCCGAGTACTGCTTCCAGGTGCTGGCCGTCGCGCTTCCGCTGGTCGGCCTGTCCCGATCGTTCATGGGCGTGCTGGAGGCCGGTCAGCGCTTCGACCTGATCACGGCGGTGCGCATACCCGCCACCCTGGCCACGTACCTCCTGCCCGCGGCCGCCCTCCTCGTGGGGTGGGGCCTGCCCGGAGTGTTCACCCTCATTCTCCTTGGGAGGCTGGCGGCACTCGCGGCGTATCTCGTGCTCGCGATCCGGGCGTTCCCCTCCGTGGATTGGCGACCACGCCTCGAGCGGAGCGGGCTGCGGCGGATTCTCGGGTTCGGCGGCTGGACAGCCGTTTCCAGTCTGGTGTCCCCGTTGCTCGTTTACCTGGACCGGATCCTGATCGGGGTTCTGATCTCCATGGCGGCAGTGGCGTATTACGCCGCACCCTACGAAGTCATCGTTCGGTTGGCCGTCGTTCCCATGGCCGTGGCCACGACCCTCTATCCGGCCTTCAGTCAGCTGGTGGGCGGCGACTACCGGGAGCGGGCTGGCCGTCTCGCTGCGCAGTCCGTCAAGGCGATCCTGCTGGTGGTGGGGCCCCTGGCCCTGCTGCTCATCGGCGGAGCCTCGGATGGCCTCCGCTTATGGCTGGGTGAGGCGTTCGCCGATCAGAGTGGCTTGGCGTTGCGGATCCTCGGCGTCGGTGTCCTGCTCAACGCGGCGTCGCAGGTGCCGTACGTGCTCCTCCACGGCTCCGGCCGGCCGGACGTGACCGCGAAGCTCCATCTTCTGGAACTGCCGATCCACGTCGTGGCTGCGTGGCTCCTTGTGAGCAGGTTCGGGGTGAGCGGTGCCGCCGCGGCATGGACGCTCCGAGTGGCGCTGGATTCGTTCCTCCTGTTCTACATGGCGGACCGGCTCAAGTTGCTGAGGTTCCGCGAGCTGGCGGCGGAGGGGGCCCTGCGGACCGGTGCCCTGGCGCTGGGTGGCGTGGTCCTGGTCATGCTTCCGTCGGGGCTGGCCGACGTCGGCGCCAGGATGGCGGCGGTCGCGACGATCTCGGCGCTCGGTGCCGCCGCCATGTGGCGCTTCGGCATGCACGCCGCGGATCGATCGACGATACGCACCCTGTTCCGCTCGCCCGCCACGTTATGAGTCGCCGCCCGTTCGCCATCCGGCCTCCGTTCTCAATGCCGAGCCGCACCGAGGGGCGGCTGGACCTGCTCTCCTACCGCCTCTGGCTCGTCGGGGGCGCGCTGGTCGGCGTTCTGGTTGCCTCGACGCTACCTGCGCATCCCTTCATGGCGATGGGGGTGGTGGGTGGACTGATCGTCGTCCTGGTGTTGCTTCTTCGGCCGCTTCTCCTCCTTGGACTGGTCCTCGCGTTCGGCGTGGTGAACCTGGGATTCGTCACGGGAGGCGATCGTCAGCTGCTTACCGCCATGGGCGGGCTAGACATGAACGGGATCCGCCTGGTCGGACTGGTGGTGGGACTCGGCGGGCTGGTCCTGATCGATCGGAGCATGCTGGATCGTGCCCTGGATCGTGAGGCGCGCTGGTACCTCCTGTTCCTCGTGTTCGCTGGTGCGACCCTGGCCATATCGCCCGCGCCCGTGGACGGGCTTCGGGTGCTTTTCAAGCTGGCCTACCCGTTCCTCGTGTTCGTGGCGGTGCGGGCGCTCACCCGGACCGAACGGGACCTGGACGTGCTGGGCAACTGGACGCTCATCGCGGCGACCGTCCTGGTGTTCCTCGTCAATCCGTTGCTCGTGTTGGCGGGGGGGTACACGGTGGATGACACCGGGCACGTCCGGATCCAGGGGTTGGGCATTCATCAGAACCCGTTCTCCATGTACCTCCTGGCCATGGCCGTCCTGGCCCTGGCCCGGTACATGTTCCGCGGACAGCTGCGATACCTGCTCCTGGCGCTTGGGCTGGGGGGATGGATCGTCCTCACCATGAGCCGGATCAGCCTCGCCGCAACGGTGGTTGCATTCCTGGCGATGGCGATCTATGCATCGGTGCTGCGGCGGAGCGCTAAGCCGGTTCTGGCCGCGGGCTTGCTCGCGCTCGCGGTGGCGGTGCCTCTCACGCCCCTGGTGCTGGACCGCACGCTGGGATTCGTTCCGGCCGCGGGTGAGCTCCTGGGCATGGCCGGTGATCCGGTCGGGCTGATCGGCGCGATGCGCTGGCATGGACGCGAGCACATCTGGCCGATCCTCCTGGGAGCATTCCTGAGCAGTCCGTTTGCCGGTCTCGGCCTGGGTGCGTCCGGTGCCGTCCTGCGGAGCAGTTTTCCCACGTCCATCGCCGACGTCCCGCACAACGAGTATCTCCGCGTGCTCGTGGAGACCGGGGTCGTGGGGCTGACGCTCCTGATCGTGGGTGTGACCGTTTGGTGGATCAGGGCGGCCCGCACAGGGAACGGTCTGCGTGGCGTCGGCCGGGAGTTTGCCGTTGCCGCGGTGGCCATCGTACCCGCCGCGGCGATCCTGTCCTTCACCGACAACACGATCGACTATTACGCCCAGTTTACCCAGTTCGTGGGCTTCTTCTGCGCGGCGACGCTGGCCGCGGGCCACTTCGAATCGCAGAACGCCGGAGCGGCAGAACCGGACGAAAGCCGGTCGGCGCCGGGCGAACGGCGATCGTGAGCAGCTTCGCGGGTGTGGACCTGCACAGCCATGTCATCCCCGGCGTGGACGACGGCGCCCGTGACTTGACGGAGAGTCAATCGGCCCTGCGTGCGATGCGGGACCAGGGGGTGGAAACCCTTGTGGCCACACCCCACGTCGACGGGTCCGTGACCGTCGAACCCGAGGCGCTGCTTCGCCGGATGGAAGGCATCGACGCGGCCTGGGCCGGACTCGAAGCCCACGCCGCCGACACCGGGATGGTGCTCCACCGGGGTGTCGAGCTCAAGCTGGATGTTCCTGAAGTCGATCTCAGCGATCCTCGTCTCCGTCTGGGAGGAAGCCGAGCCGTGCTGGTGGAGTTTCCCTTCATGTCGGTACCGCCCCGCTCCGCGCCCGTGTTGTCTGCGATCCAGCAGAGCGGCTATGTGCCGGTGCTGGCGCACCCCGAGCGGTACGTGGGCTTGGATGCGGGACTGAGCACGGCCCACGCCTGGCTCGAAGCGGGCGCCGTTTTTCAGGTCAACGTCGCATCCCTGTTGGGGCGATACGGTCCGGAGGCTCGCCGCTTTTCTCTTGCCCTCCTGGCGAGGGGCTGGGTGGCCTGTCTGGCCAGCGACTACCACTCCCGAGGCGACCCGCGTATCATCGGGGTTCGGAACCTCCTCGAGACGTGGGGGTGCGAGGAGCAGCTGACCGCGCTCCTTCAGGATAACCCGGGGAGGCTCCTGCGGGATGAGCCCTGCCACCCGGTCGCCCCGATCGTTCCGAAGAGCAAGATGAAGCGCACGATACAGAGGTTGTTCCCGTGGTGACGCGGCGGTTCGTGCATCTCGTGGCGGCGGCGCTGCTCGTCGGTTGTGGCGACACCACCGCGCCGCCCGAGCTTCAGCGTGTCCAAACGGTTACGACAGGGGGCGAGCATGCATGCGTCCTCACGATCCCGGGCGTGGCCTATTGCTGGGGCAAGTCGACATACGGCAGCGTCGGCTCCGGCGACGCGGGGGTCTACGTGCGACCGGTGCGCGTGGCGACGGACCTTCGGTTCAGCGCCATAACGGCGGGCTATCAGCACACGTGCGCCATCGCCGAGGACGGCGCCGCGCACTGCTGGGGGCTGAACAGCAGTGGTCAGCTCGGATCGGACAGCTACGGGACGCGATTGCACCCGGGTCCGGTGGCGGGGGATGAGCGGTTCGCCGCGATCTCGGCCGGGTGGTACCACACGTGCGGCCTGACGAACGATGCACAGGTACTCTGCTGGGGAATGAACGAGGACGGTCAGCTCGGGGACGGCTCCCGTGAGATCCGCCTCATTCCGACCCCGATCGAATCAGACCTGCAATTCACGGCCGTTTCGGCGGGTGCCTTCCATTCGTGCGCAGTGGCGGATGACGGCCGTGCCTTGTGCTGGGGCCGGAATTCGACCGCGCAGCTGGGTGACAACACCACGGAGAGGCGTGGCGCCCCGGTGACCGTACTCACGAATCAGCGGTTCCTGTCCGTGAGCGCCGGGCGCGGCCACACTTGTGGCCACACGCCGGGCGACGCGTTGTACTGTTGGGGAAGCAACGGATCGGGCGAGCTGGGCGGGAACTGGATATCGAGCAAGGGTGTGCCTGGCGTGACGGTGCCGGCGCTCGTGGCGCGGCCCGAGGCGTGGGCGCAGGTCTCCGCAGGACTCAACTATACCTGTGGGGTGAATCGGGACGGCGCCGGCTTCTGCTGGGGGGCCGCCGCCCACGGCCAGCTGGGTACCGGCAGGAACGAAGACCGCGGGTTCCCCATCACGTTGTGGACCCCCGGCTTCACGCTGATCGCCGCGGGCGCGGGAACGCACACGTGCGGCCTCGATCGGTCCGGGGTCGCGCATTGCTGGGGGGATGGACCCACGGGTCAGCTGGGCAATTCGGCGACAACCTATTCCGCGGTGCCAGTCCCCGTCGATTGGACGAATTTCCGATGAAGTCGATGTCATATTCGAGATGGCCGTTGGCCGCCGTTCTCGCTCTCATCGCCACAGCGTGCGGCGGAGGGAATCCGCCGCCGGCCGAACTTGCGCCGGCCTCCACGTGGTCCAACGCTGGGGCGGCGGCCTCAGCCGAAGAGCCGCCGCTCCAGCCTGGCGATGTCATCCGGCTGAGGATCTGGCGCGAGCCCGACCTCTCCGGCGAGTTCGCGCTGGACCGCGAGGGGGTCGTCGTCCTGCCGCGCATCGGCACCGTAGTGGCGGCGGAGCATACTCCGCGACAGCTGGAGGAGTTGCTCCGGGAGGAGTACAGCCGGTATCTGCGGAACCCATCCATCGAGATCGTCCTGCTGCGTCGGATCAACATCCTTGGAGCGGTCCGGGCGCCCGGCCTGTATCCCCTGGACCCGACGATGACCCTCGCCGATGCCCTCGCGCTGGCGGGTGGGGTGCTGCCCGACGGCCGCCAGGATCGCATCGAGGTGTTCCGTGGCGAGCACCGGCTCGTCACGCCGGTGACAGGCCAGATGCGGATCGAGGACCTGGGCATCCGGTCGGGCGATCAGCTCTACGTGCCGGAGCGGAGGTGGGTCAGCCGGAACGCCGGGCTCATCGCCACCGTGACGTCCACGGTGATCTCGGCGACCGTCAGTTTGATCATAGCGTTCAGCAGGTGATGGAGTCATGACCATGAAGAACCGGATCGGGAACGGCGGACCGGAATACCAGGCGAATGGCGCCGCCGCCGGCCCCACGACCGGGGCGGGTCGTCGGACAACGCACCTCCGAGACCTGCTGAACTTCGTCCAGCGCAATCGCGCGATGGTCGTGGGTCTTCCCGTGCTGGTCGTCCTCGCCACCTTGGCCTTCGTCTTCATGGCGACTCCGGTCTATGAGGCGAGTAGCTGGATCAGGATCGACGAGGAGCGCTCCAACCTTCCCGTGATCGACGCGCTCCAGACCCTGTCGTCCTCGGGCGACAAGATCCATACCGAGATCGCGGTGCTCCGTCGGCGTCCCCTGGCCGAAGCCGTTGTGGATTCTCTCGGCCTTCAGCTCGTGGTCGCAACACCGAATCGGGTGCCGCGAGATCGGTTCATTGCGAACGTGTCGGTCCGGCGGGATGCATCCGCCGCAGAATATCGCCTGGTCCGCGATGGGGACGGGTTCCGTGTGGTCGGGGAGTCTCGCCCCGGCCGCGATCGGCTGGCGATCGGCGAGACCGTCACCCTGGGCGGGTTGTCGTTCCGTCTGCTGGATGGCGCGCGTGCCCACGACGAGCTGGAGCTGGAAGTCGTACCGTTCCACAAGGCTGTGGATCGTTTCCGCCGTACGGTCCAGGTGACGCGACCCGATCGTGATGCCGACCTGGTCCGCGTGCGATACGAATCCAGGGACTCGGTGCTGGTCCAGGCGGTCCCCAACACCATGGCCCGCTACTTCATCCGCGATCGCAACGATGTGCGAAAGACGGAAGCGCGGAGCACCGTGGACTTCCTGCACCAGCAGATCGGGCTGCTCTCCGGCCAGCTGTCGTCGGCGGAGGACGCCCTGCGCAGCTTCAGGGAGCGGGAAAACATCGTGAGCCTCGAGCGGGAAGGCGAGGTCAAGGTAGCCCGTTTCGCGGAGCTGCGCGCGGAGCGGGACATGCTGAACGCCGAGCGTCAGGCGTTGGCCCAGATGCTGGCGGAAGCGCGGTTGCGAGACTCGGAATCCGCGGACCCGTTGGCTCCGTCACCGTACCGGGATCTCATCGCCTTCCCCACGCTGTTCGTCAACTTCTCGGTGTCTGAGCTGTTCCGATCGATGGCCGAGGTCGAGAATCAGCGCGCGCAGCTGCTCAACCTGCGGACACCAGAGGATCCGGACGTCCAGGTGCTGACGTCGCGAATCCAGGAGCTGGAGCGGCAGTTGCGGAACATCGCGGTGACCTATCTTGAGGGCCTCACGCAGCAGGTGGCGTCGTTCGATGAGGCCATGGGCATCTTCCGTGGTGAGCTCGCCGAGGTCCCTGCCCGGGAGGTCCAGTACGCCCGTCTCTTCCGCCAGGCGGAAGTGCTTGACGAGATATACACGCTGCTCCAGACGCGTCTCAAGGAGGCGGAGATCGCGGCGGCCGTCGAGGACCCCACGGTGCGGGTGGTCGAGCCTGCGGTGGTGCCGGTGGAGCCCATCCGCCCAAACAAGCCGCTCAGCCTCGTGCTGGCGCTGATCCTGGGGCTGGGGCTGGGCGCCGGCCTGGCGTTTCTGCGCGAAAACATGGATAGCAGCGTCCACACGCGGGAGGACCTGCAGGAGATTGCTCCTCACTTGCCCGTCCTGGGGCTGATCCCCCGTATCCAGGAAGCGGCGACGAACGGCCGGCGGGAGGCGCCGGCGCACGCGGCGAAGGACGTGAAGGACCTGTCCCACCGGCTGATCGCGGGCCGGGACCCGAGAAGCCCCATCTCGGAGGCCTATCGCAGCATGCGGACCAATATCGCCTTCTCCAGCCTGGACCGGGCACACCGCACGCTGGTCTTCACGAGTGCGTTGCCGGGCGATGGCAAGTCCACCAGCTCGGCCAACCTGGCGGTGACGCTGGCTCAGCAGGGCCTGCGCGTGCTGCTGGTCGACGCGGACATGCGCCGCGGCGTGCTGAACGAGGTCCTGGGGGAGCTCCGGGCCCCTGGCCTATCGGACATGCTCCTGGGTGAAGCCGAGCTGACGCAAGCGATCCGGCGAGTCGACCTCGGGGAGAGTGGGACGCTGGACTTCATGCCCAGCGGAACCCTTCCGCCGAATCCTGCGGAGCTCATCGGCTCGGAACGGGCCGGTGCGCTCCTGGAGCGGCTCGAGGGTATCTACGAGGCGATCATCCTCGATGCGCCGCCCCTCAACCTGGTCACGGACGCGGCGCTGCTCGGGACGTATGCGGACGGCGTAGTGGTGGTGGCACGCTCCGGCGTGACGGACCGGGGCGCCATCGCCTACGCTCTGGATCAGCTCGCGGCTGTGCGGGCCCCCGTCCTGGGGGCCGTGCTCAACGATATCGACGTACGGAAGGACCGGTTCTACGGGTCGTACGGCCTGGCCTCCTACGAACGTTACGCAGCGGAGGTCGATGATCGGATCCGTACCTGACGGCGCGGCGTCGGACGGCGACGCTCCGTCCACGCTCCCGATCAGCGTGGTGATCAGCAATCACAACTACGCCCGATACCTTGGTCCCTGCATCGAGAGCGCGCTGGCGCAGACGCACCGTCCGCTCGAAGTCATCGTGGTGGATGACGGTTCCACCGACGATTCCCGGGAGGTCATCCGAGCGTTCGCTGACCGTATCCGTCCGATCTACCTGCCGAACGGCGGCCAAGCCGCTGCGCTGAACGCCGGCTTCGCGGCCAGCCGTGGCCGACTCGTCATGTTCCTGGACGCGGACGACCTCCTGGAGCCGCGGGCCGGGGCGGATCTCGCGGCGGCGTGGGTGCCCGGCGTGGCCAGGGTGCAGGGTCCGGTCACATTGATCGATGCGGACGGGCGCCGGAGCGGGGGGCGGCTTCCGGCCGGTCCAATACCCAGCGGCGATGTGCGTCCGCTCCTGCTCCGCGCCGGCGGCTATCCGTCCACCGGCACGACGGGCGCCGCTTTCTCGAGGGAGTGCCTCGACCGGATCATGCCGATCCCGGAGTCCGAGTGGAGACGCGCGCCAGACGTGTACCTCCTGTTGCTCGCTCCGTTCGTCGGCGGGACTTCGGCCGTGGAGCGGTCCGTGGGCTCCGTCCGGGTGCACGGCGCGAACGCCTGGTCGATGGACCGGGTCAGCGCGGCGCGCCTTGAAGAGCACCTGGCCACGGACCTCCAGAAGGAACGGCTACTACGCGACCGTTCCGGGGACCTGGGCATCGACGTCCCGGCCGACTGGTTGCTTCGTAGCACCACCCACCTCCAGAGTCGTCTGGCACTCCTGCGCCTAGACGCTTCGACCCACCCCTTCCCCGACGACAATCGGCTCCGGCTCGCTCGGTTGGGGATGGCTGGCGCCTTCCGCAACTCCGCCTTTTCCCTTCGCAAGCGCATTCTGCTGGCGGCGTGGTTCCTCCTCGTGGGCACGTTGCCCGCCCGACCGGCGGCGCGCGTGGTCGACGCCGGCATGGTCCGGAGTGGGCGTCCCGACTGGGTCCAGCGGTTCATCGAGCGCGGCGCCACCACGTGACCGCGGTCGTGCGCGTGGTGCTCCTGAACTGGAACGAGCGGGAGCAAACGGAGCGGTGCCTCACGGCCCTCAGCGCCTCGGAAGGGGTCGAGCCGGATGTACTGGTGGTGGACAACGGATCGAGCGCCGACGACGCGGGGTTCTTCCGCCTCCGCCTGGGTTCGGACCGCGTCCTGGCCATGCCGGACAACCGGGGATATGCCGGCGGAATGAACGCCGGCCTCGAATTCTGGCGGGAACGGGGCGGCGACGCTCCGCTCCTCGTGCTCACCCCTGACGTGACGTTACGACCGTCCACGCTCGCGCTCCTGATGAATGAGATGCGTGCAACGCCGGATGCGGGCGTGGTCGGGCCGCTGGTGCTCTACGCGCCGGAGATCGGTCTCCTGAGCGCAGGGGGAACAGTGGATCCTGCCAGGGCCCGGGCTCCTGCCGTTTCCCGGCCGCTGGCGGATACGCCCTACGACACGGACTGGATCGACGGCTGCTGCATGCTGATCCGGGCGGCGGCTCTGGACGCGGTGGCCCCGGCCTTCGACGAGCGCTACTTCATCTACTTCGAGGAGACGGATTTCAACGGTCGGGTCCGCGCGGCCGGCTGGCGGGTACGCGTGGTCCCCGAAGCCGTTGTGGACCATCCGAAGTCCATCGGGACGTTACCGCCGTACTACTTCTACTACATGGTCCGCAATCGTTACTTGTTCTGGCACAAGAACTTCGGCGTGCGTGCGCCGCGCGTGGCCATGGGTGTAGCGTGGGCCACGGCCCGGTCCTGGGCGTCCGCGATCCGGGCGCTGGTCGTACCCTCACGCCGGGCGGAGCTGCCGGCGAGGCTGCGGGATGCGCGGCTCCAGGTCAGGGGCGCGTGGTCGGGGACCCGAGACCACCTGCGAGGTCGATACGGCCGAATGCCGGACGCCACGATGCACCGATCTGGACGCTGAGGTTGCGCTCGAAGCCGGTCTCGTAGATGTCGCCCTGGAGGACGACGAACCCCCGGTTGTAGCGGCCGCTCCAAGACAGGTCACCGGTCAGCTCCACCCCCGGCCCCGTCAGGAGCAGCGCGCCACGGATCCCGCCCGTCACCTCCACGTCATGCCCCCGGTACGCGTACCGGATGCCATGGACGCTGTAGTAGGTGTCGTTGTTGTACCGAGCCCGCTCGACGTGGATCCCGGCCAGCCAGCTATTCGACACGAAATCCAGCTCCAGCGACTGCGCATCGCTGGACGGTCCGATGGGCGCGCCCAGGATCTGGCCGCGATGGGTGTGGCCCTGCAACACCCCGGAGTGCGTATAGAAGAGCACATCCCCCCTTCCGGCGCGTTGGGTGTCCGAGATGTTGAGGGACGTGATCTCACCCGCGAGCCG
>CAYXJH010000033.1:8442-17005 GCA_964465415.1 uncultured Gemmatimonadaceae bacterium | reverse complement strand
ATCGACTACGTTCAACACATAGTCAGTCTGCTGCGCATCGTCACCAGCCGCGCGTCCGCCAGCCGGTGTCGCACCGGCGCCGGGCGCCTAGGCGCGCGCGTGGATCGGAACAGGCGTGCAGCCCAGCGACGCGCTCCGGGCTTGGTTGAGCTCTCCGTCGCGCTGGCGGCGCTGGTGGTCTCTGCGGCGTCGTTGTACATCGCCCGGCAGCAGACGACGGTCATGCACAGGCAGCTGGCGGCCAGCATCTGGCCGGCCGTCCAGTACTATTCGAGCAATCTCCAGGACGAGGAGCCGGTCATCACGCTGACGTTGGAGAACGTGGGGGTTGGACCTGCCCGCCTCGAGCGTTTCGGCGTGACCCACGAGGGGCGTGCGGTGACGGATGCGACGCAGTTCGTCAGGGAGTGCTGCGCGCCAGAGGGCGTGCCGGTCGCGACCATTACCAGCTTCGTCCAGGGGCGGATCCTCCCCGCGGGGGAGGCCATCCACTTCCTCACGGTGTCCGCTGATCCGGAGCACCCGGAGATTTATCAGCGGCTCGACGTCGTGCGGGCGGAGCTGGAGGTCGGGCTCTGCTACTGCTCCGTACTGGAGACATGCTGGGAGCTGGAGTCGGGCAACCGGCCCCGGCCGGTGGCCACCTGCGATGCTGCGGACGCGGAGGTCGCCACGGACGTGGACCTCGCCACCGACAGGAGCTCCGCCGCCGGCGGGGACGGTGCCTAGACTGGCGAGCCTGACTTCATTCCGGCGCCTCCATCCCTATCTGCCGCAGGACGGTCGGGCTCGTAGCCACGAAGGACTGGACAAGAAGTCCGCGCATTACTTAGCGTTGACCCTCTGCAGCACCGGCGCGCTGGCCACACTCCCGGGAAGGGTCGATGGCGGCGCGCGAATTCTCAACGCCGGACCGGGGGGCACGGATGCGACGGCTCTTCCTGCGGTATCCACGTCGGCTCATCGAATTCCTCGTGATCGCCCTGATCGGCGGCTCCGTCGGGCTGGGGGGCTGCGCGACGGCGGAAGCGCCCCGACCTCCCGCTCCCGTGGGGGACCCGATCGAGATCTGCGTGATCGATCCCGGCTCGCCCGGCGGTATCCGGACGCTCGACGCCCTCGTTTTGCCCGGCACCCGGGACACGGCGGTCGTGGTCGACGGCCGGGTGCAGCCGCTGGTTTCCGTGCTGCCGTCGGTGATGCTGGCGACCGACGCGGACTGGCTGGTCGGGGGCGAGCCGCTGATGATCCCGGTTGCCGACTGGCACCCGATCGAGTTCGAGGTCCGGGGGGCGGACCTGGTCATGCAGCCGGACGAGCTGGTCTACCTCGGGCTGGTCGACGGCCTGCCCGTCTACGGCGCCGCGGAGGAGTGGGCGGACTTCGTGACGGAACTGGAATCCCTGCGTGATCGCCTGGCCACGTCCGAGCTGGGCACCCTGCTCGCCGACGACACGCACCTCCGGGACGCCCTGGGTGCGTCGCACCGGATCTTCATCCCGCTGACCCCTGTGGGGTGTGTCTTCCTCCCACTCGGGCAGCAGCTCCCTGCCACGGCGAACGGCGGTGGGGAGGAGGACGTCGGGTTCTTCTGGCCGATCCCGGAGCCCTCCGCCTCCATGGTGATCGGTCGGGACGTCCTCGACGGCGACGACGACGTGGCCAACCTGGGCGACATCGCGCGCCGCATTAAGCTCGCGCTCGACGGTGCCGAGTATTTCGAGTACCGGTACTACGAGATACCGGGCGGCATCGCGATGGTGACGCGCCTGGAGCGGATCCATGCCAACGGCATGTCCGCGGCTGGCGACGAGCGCTGGAACCTGGGCTCGCCCCGCAACGTGTCGCTCCGCGCCCTGCTCGCGGGGTTGTTCCGGGGCAATCCGGGACACTTCCGGATCATCGCGTTCATCGTGACGGACGACCCTCCTGGCCCCGGCGACTTCGCGCCCGACTCGGTCACGCTCGATGAGGCGGACCGCTGGTTCCAGGGCGGCTGGCATACGCTCCGCCCGGAGCTGGCCGAACGGCCGTACACCTCGGCTCACGAGGCGATCGCGCTGATCTACGAGTTCCATCAGGGCAGCATCGGGGACTCCGCGGCCATCGTGCGGCCCAGCGGAATCCAGGGCAGGACGCACCTCGAGCGGGCCAGGATCCTGGTCGGACTGGAGAGGTAGACCCGATGTCGACCAAGGCGGCGCAGCGCTATCTGGCCGGGACCTGGATCGCCGGGTTCGTGCTCCTGACCATCGTCATGTTCTCGCAGGGGGTGGTATTCGGCATCTACGGCGAGTACGGCGAACGGATGTGGGACTGGTTCCGGGCGGCCACGGTGCCCACGGTCACCCTGATGCTCGGCGTCGTCGTGGCGGAGGCCCTGTCCGGCGACGCCCCCGACACGAAAGCCGACCGACTGTTGTTCTGGGCGGCGATGGTGCTCTCGCTGGTGTATCTCGGCTCACTGGTCGTCGTGAGCGCGCTCGTCGGTTTCCGCTTCTCCATCGGCCCGGTCGACGCGTCCCTCCAGTACATGGAGATCCAGCAGGGGGTGCTGCTGGTCGTGCTGGGCGCCTTCTTCGCTCGCCGGAAGTAACGTCAGCCCGATTGCTCGACGCGCCGGCGCTGGGCCCGCTGGCGTTCCCACATCCTGTCCATGGCCGCCTGGAAGCGTGGGTGGTCGCGGATCGGGGCGAGGACCGGGTCGCGTGCGAGGATGGCGGGATCCAGGAGGCCGTGGGCGACGGCGCGCTCGAAATGGTCGAGGGAACCGTCCATGTCGCCGCGCTGGACGGCGATTCCGGCCAGGGAGAGGGAGATGGCGGGGATCCGGTTCCCCGAGTCCAGGTCGGCGCGGAGAAGGCGCTCCGCTCCGTCGAGGATCTCCATGGCCCCATCCTGCTCGCCATCCCGGGCGCGGAGCCATGCGAGCATCACGGCGGGGGCGTAGAGGTTGAGGGCGGGCGCGTCGGGGACCTCGGCGTGGGCACGCTCTAGCGACCGCCGGGCGCCGGCGTGATCGCCGCCGAGGATGAAGATGTGGGCGGCGGTCGCCAGGACGCTGGCGTCCGCCTCGCCCCGCAGCAGTCGCTCTGCCCGGGCCAGGGCCTCGACCGGGCGGCCTTCGAAGAGGTCGGCCCACGCCAGGTTCGCGGTGGCGGTGACGTCGTCGAGCCGGATCGCGATGGCCTGGGCGGCAGCCTTCCGCGTACGGTCGTAGAGCTCCAGGATCCGGTAGTACGACGACAGGTTGCCGTAGGCGATGAAGGACCGGGCAGGGTCCCGCTCGATGCTGAGGTAGGTCGTGGCGATGGCCCGGTCCACGTCGCCGCGCAGCACCTGGTTGAGACCCAGGTTGCCGATGGCGGCGAAATCATTGGGGTTGAGCTCCACGGCACGCTCGAGGTGTGGGGCGCCGGCGTCCAGCTGCCCGGAGACGGTGAGCACGGTGCCCAGCGCACGGTGCGCGTCGCCCAGGTCCGGCTGGAGCTGGACGGCGCGCCGGGCCGACGTGATGCCCGATTCCATGAGCGACGGGTCACAGCCGTAGTTGAACACGCAGACCCCCTGCGCGGCGCCGAGCCAGGCGTGGGCCTGGGCGAAGCCGGGGTCCCGGTCCGTGGCTTCCCGGAACAGCTCGATGGCCCGCTCCGAGGCGGACCGGCTGTACTGGTAGTAGAAGTCCCTGCCCTGGAGGAAGAGCTCGTAGGCGGCCATGTCCTCTGTGGGCGCGCGCCCGATCCGGTCTCCGACGCCGCCGCCCAGTTCGACGCGCAGCGCGTCCACCACGGCGTGGGCGATCTCGGACTGGAGCGCGAACACATCCTCGATCCGCCGGTCCATGGTGCGGGCCCAGATCTGCCGGTCCGACGCCGGCTCGATCAACTGGATGACGACCCGCACCTGGTCCTCCGCCCGCCGCATGCTCCCTTCCAGCACGTAGCGCACGCCCAGCTCCCGGGCAATCTCCGGGATGGAGAGGTTGGAACCCTTGTAGCGCATGACCGACGTCCGGCTCACCACCGTGAAGTCGGGCACCAGGCCCAGGTTCGTCAGGACGTCCTCGGTCAGCCCGTCGGAGAAGTACTCGTTCTCCTCGCCGCCCGCCATCGTGGTGAACGGGAGGACCGCGATGCTGTGCCTGGCGTCCGCAGCGCGGTCCGGCGCGTCGTCGTCCGACGGGGCGGGAGCCAGGAAGTGATAGCCGCCGAATGCGACGAGGGCGATCACCATGCCCAGCCCCACGAGCCCGGTCGCCCGGGGCGAGAACAGCGAGAACTCGGCGGCGCTGGCGGCCGGGCGGTCAGCGACCCGGCTCGGCGTGCGCTTGACGCCTTCGGGCGTGAGGTCGAAGGCCCAGGCCAGGACCAGCGCCACCGGAAAGCCCAGGAGCAACAGCCCCACGACGAGCCGAACCGACCATTCCGGCAGGAGCAGGGCGGGGAAGATCAGGTCCGCCACCTGCGCGACACCGAACGCCACGATGGCGTAGACGAGGCCGGCGCGAACCACGCGGCGGCGCCTCAGCTCTTCGAAGAAGCTCGGCTTCCGGGGCATGTGGGGGACGCGGCGTAACGGGTTAGAAAGTGACGAATGATGGGCTACCGTGAGGCGTCGCGTCAAGGTTGGGGCCGATCGCCCGGTGGTGACATCGGGCCCGACCTTTGCACTCGCCGGGTACGCGGTTCCCCGATCCGAGGAGGGCGCATGCGCTGGCGTGGACGGCAGGGCAGTAGCAACGTGGAGGATCGTCGCGGCATCCCCGCCCGCGGCGCCGTGGGCGGCGGCGTCGGCCTCGTGGCCGCCCTCGTCCTCGCTCTGGTCTTCGGCGTGGACCCTTCCGAGTTCCTCGGCGGCGGGTCTCCCGGCTACGACGCTCCACCGGCGGGTGAGATGGGCGTACCAGCGGACGAAGGGGGCCGGTTCGCGGCCGTGGTGCTCGCGGACACGGAGCACACCTGGAACCGTATCTTCGCCGAGGGTGGCGCCTCGTACCCGGAGCCCACGCTCGTATTGTTCTCCGAAGGTGTCGCGTCGGCGTGCGGGACCGCCAGCTCGGCCGTGGGTCCGTTCTACTGCCCGCGCGACGGAAGCGTGTACATCGACCTGGGTTTCTTCCGCGAGCTGCGCGACCGGTTCGGCGCGTCCGGCGACTTCGCCCAGGCGTACGTGATCGCCCACGAGGTGGGCCATCACGTGCAGAACGTGACCGGCACGATGCAACGGTTCCAGGGCTACCGCGACAGTGGCCCGGGCAGCGCTGCGGTCCGCATCGAGCTCCAGGCCGATTGTTATGCTGGGGTCTGGGCCAACGAGCAACGCACTCGCGGGCTGCTCGAGCCTGGCGACATACAGGAGGCGCTCAACGCCGCGGCCGCCATCGGCGACGACAACCTCCAGCGTCGCGGCCAGGGCGTCGTCGTCCCGGAGACGTTCACGCACGGCACGTCCGAGCAGCGCGTCCGATGGTTCCGTGCGGGGTACGAGTCCGGGGATGTCAACGCCTGCGACACGTTCGCCGTGGCGACTCCCTGAGGCGCTCGGCCGCGTTCGATCCCGACGTACGGCGCTACCGCGGGCCGCCCCGTGCGTCGTTCGGCTTCCTGGTCGGGTCGTCCAGCAGCTGGCGGTAGAAGTCCCGCTCCTCCGTGAGCCGCTCGATCTCCGCTTTCGCCGCCTCCAGCTCCCCCTCCGCCAGGCCGAGGCGCTGCTCGGCGGCGGCGACCCGGGCCGACGGGGCGTCGCCGGCAGGGCGGCCGTCCGGGCCGATGGCGCTGACGGCGGTGCTCTTGCAGATGGAGCAACGCCGGGCATAGAACGGGATGGCCAGCAGAGACAACCCGGCCGTGAACACGGCCAGGATCGCGGAGCCGACGCCCACCTGTCGTCTGGCCTCCACCGGCCTCCGGCACAGCGCACAGTACATGGTAGCCATGGAGCATGAATGTGCGACGAAGCAAGGGAGGCCGGCAACGTCGGGTCCCGGGTCGCGGGTTGACGGGCGGCCGATCTCGGGGGGCGAGGGTCCGTCGCCCGGTGGCCGCGCTCCGGCTTGTTGGAGGTGCCTTACGAGACGTCCTCCCGCAGCACACGAGTAGTCTCCGGTTTGCCGGACGATCCTACCCTCCACAAAGGAGACCGACGTGATCAGGAAACTCTCCCTGTTCCTTGTCGTTGGTGCCGTGGCGCTCGCCGCGTGTTCGGATCACACGATCATCGAGTTCGAAGCGGACGGCCCGATCGCAGAGGCCTTCCAGGTCCCATCCTCCGTCGCGCCGCTCCAGGATCTGGACGGCACGTTCGCGGATATCGCAGGCGACATTCCCGGGTTCGGCGGTGTGTACTTCGACGAGCGAGGCGCGCCGAACGTGTACATGGCTGCGGTCGAGGGGGCACCTGCACTTTCCGTCGAAGCGCTGGCGTCCCAGCTGAACAACAGACTCCGGGCGCACGGTCTGGAAGGCAACATCTCCGCGCAGGACCTGGTGATCCGGCCTGGCGACTACGATTTCCGCCAGCTCCGGGGCTTCCACCGCGGCGTCATGCCGGTGTTGGCGGCTCCCGGCGTGGTGTTCACGGATGCGGATGAGACGACGAATCGCATCGTGGTAGGGATCGAGCCGGGCACCTCGGACCTGGCGCTCCGGAATACGATCCGGCGGCTCGGCGTCCCCCTCGCTGCCGTGTCCATCGTCGAGACGGATCCGATCATCGCGCTCCAGGATGCGACGGTCCGGATCCCGGAGGCACCGCTGGCCAGCAACATCGGGGACCTGCCGATCCTCCGGGACGAGATCCGGCCGCTGGTGGGCGGGACGCAGATCTGGCGGTTCATACCGCCGGGCACCGCAAGCTTGTGCACGCTCGGCTTCAACGCCGCGGCGCCCTCCATGTCCAACGAGCGGGCGCTGTTCACGAACTCGCACTGCACGGAAGTCCGAGGCCTGGTAACGGGCACCGAATTCAATCAGAAGCAGCTCGCGTTCCCGCTGGAGACCGTGGCGGTCGAGATCTTCGACCCCCCGTTCTTCACGAACGCCGACAACCCAGATTGCCCCGTCGGCCGCCGCTGCCGGTACAGCGACGCCGCGGTCGCGGAGTACGTGGTGCCGAACCAGGATGTGGCGTTCGGACGGATCGCCGCGCCGTACCCCGGGACTCTCGTCCTCCCGGACGCCAACCGGACGTTCCGGGTGGCCGCGGAGGCGACGTCCCGGGCGGTGATCGGCCAGGGCCTGATCAAGGTGGGCCGGACCAGCGGGATGACGGGAGCCGCCGTGATCGCGACGTGCCAGAACGCGAACACGGCGCCCGACATCACGATGCTCTGTCAGGAGCGGGTCGCGATCGACGCCATCGGTGGCGACAGCGGCTCGCCGGTCTTCGAGGCCATGGACAACCGTCCATTCATGGACGTTACACCGAACCAGCGCGTCCGCCTGCACGGGTTGCTCTGGGGTGGCAGCGCGAACACCTACGTGTACAGCTCCATGATCAACATCCGCATGGACATCGGCGGGCCATGGGTCGTCCATTGATGCGGTGACGGGACTCACCTGAGGCTCGGAACGGATCGGGGGCCGGCGCCTCATGGCACCGGCCCCCGGTTCAGCGCCCGTATCCTTCGCGCCCCTTTGTCAGCTCCCGCTGGGCAGGACCCTGAAGGCGTCGTGCATGATGAACGTGCCGCCGCCAGGCGGCGAATTGTTCACCGACACATCCCGAAATCCCGGCTGCGCGCCCGGTGCGATCGTTATGCTGGCCGTGAGCGAGGTCCAGAAGATCACGTTCACCGAGTTCACGGTGATCCCCTGCCCGAAACTGACGCTGGTCAACCCCTGGACGAACCCGGATCCGAGGATCGTGATCGTGAGGGTGGATCCGGGGTGCCCTATCGCGGGGATCACCTCGCTCGCGGAAGGTGCGGGGTTCTCCTGGAGCACCGTGAAGCGGTCGGACAGGGTCGCCGTGCCGCCGCCCGGCGCGGGGTTGGTGGCCGAGACCGGCCGCGTGCCGAGCGTGGCGCCCGAGTGGATCCGTATGGTCGCCGTGAGCGAGGTCGGGCTGTTCACCCGAACCTCCTCGATGGTGATGTCGGGACCGAACGAGACGGTCGTGACACCCGGCACGAAGCCGGACCCCGTCAGGGTGATATCCCGCGTATCCCGCCGCTGCATGGTGCTGGGCTCGATGTCGTCGATCGTCGGCTGCGGGTGTTCCGGCAGGACCGTGAAACCGCCAGTCCGCGTAGCACTTCCGCCGCCGGGCGCCGGATTCGTGACCGTGACGTTCCGCGGACCCAGGGCCGCGCCGGCCGAGATAGCGATGGTCGCGGTGAGCGACGTCGCGCTGGACACGGTCACGGCGCTCACGCTGATATTCGGGCCGAAGCTCACGGTCGTGGCGTTCATGAACCCTGAACCCGTCAGGGTCACGTTCAGCGTCGTCAGCCGCTGGCCTTGTGCCGGGCTGACCGCCGTGAGCGTGGGGACGGGGTTGGCCGCCCGTACGGTGAACCCGCCGGCGAGGGTCGCGCTGCCGCCCCCGGGCGCGGGGTTCGTCA
>CAYXJH010000033.1:0-8342 GCA_964465415.1 uncultured Gemmatimonadaceae bacterium | reverse complement strand
TCAACGTGACGGGGACCGTAGCCTGACGCTGGCCTTCCGCCGGGCTGACCGCCGTGAGCGTGGGGGTCGGGTTGGCGGCCCGCACGGTGAACCCGCCGGCGAGGGTCGCGCTGCCGCCCCCGGGCGCGGGGTTCGTCACGGTCACGTTCCGTGCGCCCAGCGATGCGCTGGACCCGATCACGAGGGTGGCGGTCAGGGACGTGGCGCTGACCACCGACACGTCGTTGACCGTGATGTTGGAGCCGAAGGAGACGGTGGTGAGACCGGAGACGAAGCCGGAGCCGGTCAACGTGACGGGGACCGTAGCCTGACGCTGGCCTTCCGCCGGGCTGACCGCCGTCAGCGACGGAGCGGGGTGCTGGGCCAGCACCGTGAATCCGTTCGTGAGCGTCGCCGTGCCGCCGCCCGGGGCAGCGTTCGTCACCGAGATATTCCGCGGCCCCAGGGTCGCCCCGGCCTGGATGGTCGCGCGAACGTTGATCGATTGTGGGGAGGCAATGATCACGTTGTCGAGCGTGATGCCTGCGCCCAGATCCACGGTGGTGGCCCCCTCCTCGAAGTTCGAGCCCGTGAGTGTCAGGTCGACGGTCCGAAGACGTTGGGCGGAGGCGGGCTGGATCGCGGTGAGTCGGGGCTCCGGGCGGTTCACCGCGACCTCCGCCGAAGCGTGCCACCCCGCGCTGGTCGCGGTGATCGTTGCGGCGCCGGCCGCCTCGCCCCGCACGAGCCCGTGCTCATCGACCGGTGCCGCGACGGGGTCGCTGCTGGACCACGTGATGTCACGACCGCTCAGGAGATTGCCGGCCTCGTCCCGCAGCTTGGCCTCGATCTGCACCGACTCGCCTACCAGGATCGCCGCCGTCGTGGGCTCCAGCTCGATCGTCGCGATCTCCACGGCGATCACCCGGATCTCGGAGCACGACACAACAGCACAGAGTCCCAGGACGGGGAACCACCACGCGGAGAAGATGATCGCGCGTCGAGGATTGCGGCCAGCCTTCACGTGCGGGAGGCGCATCGGGGACACTGCCGCTAAGGTAAACGGATGGAACGGGATCGGAGCCCTATCGAAGGTAGCGTGTGCTCGAACCCGGTTGCAAGGACCCTGCGCGCGGGGTCCGATCCGCTTCCGTTGAATCCACCGCCTGCCGAGCCCTGGTTTCGGCGATGATGGCACGCAGGCGCAGCGGCGCGCGTCGGGTCCAGCGACGCTGATAGTGGCTGCTCAAGAGTCGGAATCCGAGGCGGCTCCACGCGTTGGGGAAGTCGCCAGGCCGCCACTCGGCTTCGATGCGGAAACGTACCTCCCCGGTCGCGTGGGACTTGGTGAGGAGGAACCATTCCCAGCCGGCTTCGATGTGGCCGCGCAGGGTATCGTAGCGGAAGCCCCGCACGGTCTGATGCTCGGACGTCTCGTTACGAGTAGCGCACACCCGGGTACCGGCCAGGAAGCGGAAGCCCAGGGCCTTCAGCTCGAGGAGCATGGTCCGGCCGTGGAGCGGCTCCGCAGGATCGAAGTGGCCGACGACGATGCGCGGGTCGGAGAACTCGTACCGGGTAATGGCGTCCCACGCCGTCTCGAACGCGCCGCAATCTTCTGGCGGCCCGGGCGGCTCCTGGGCGATGGAGGTGTCGGCGACCCCGCTCCGCCAGCCGCCCTCGAAGGGTTTCGGACCGTCCGGGTCGAAGTTCAGGTCCAGGCCGCGGCCCACCTCGAGGGCTACGGCCAACTCCGCACTCGTCCAGTTCCGGATGAAGCGCCAGCTTCGCACGCTCAGGCGTCCTCGGCGATGAAGGTGGGACGATCGGCCGCGTCGTCGCCGGGTTCCGCTTCAACCGTCCGCTTTCCCGCATGGACGGCGCCGATGACGCCAGCGCCGAACGTCGCGGCGACCCGGTTGATGAAATCCGTCCAGGTGTTCGTCTGCATGGGGTCGCCCGCCACGATGAAGCCCGCGATCCGGGATCGGGACGACACGCGGGCCCTGCTCCGGATGTGGAACACCACGTCCCCCTGCTGGTTGCAGTATGCGCCGAACGTGATGCGGCCGGCCTCCGGATGCCCCACCAGGGTCGCCAGAGTCAGGGATTGCCGGCTCCGGTGGATTACGCGAACGCGGAACGTGCCGGCAGCGGCGATCCGGACGTCCATCTCGTCGCCTACGTCGAGCGGTTCCTGTTCGGATCGGACGAACCGGACCAGGGCGTCCGGCGCCAGGTCCGTGAACTGATGCGCAAGGGCGTCGATGATCCCGGCCGGTCCGCGGTCCGCCTCCTCGATCACGGCCCAGTAGTCCCGCTCCAGAAGCGAGCCGATTCCCTGTCCCTGGGTCTGGATATCCTGCCCGGCGGGATCGGGTCCAGCCACGTGTACTCCTGTCGTCTCGGTCGATTCCGGCCTGTGCCCGGACTGTGTCGGACGTTGCAAGATCGGGCCCCTGGCACCCCGCTTGCCCTCGTTCGACCCGGGCACCGACGCACAGGAGGCACCATGTCGGAACAGGACGTGAACCCGGCGGCAGGTTCGAGCGAGCAGGCGTATCGGGCCGCCCCCGTGATCCGGGACGAGCACAGCGAGGCGATGCTCACCCGACTCATCGAGCAGCAGACGGCGCGCATCCCCTCCCACTGGTTCCTCACCGCGGCCATCGCGGCCATGTGCGCGTCGCTGGGCCTCGAGCTGGCCGGTCGAACCCGGGAGAGCCGGTTCGTCGGCATGTGGGCGCCCACTCTCCTCCTGGCCGGCCTGTACAACAAGCTCGTCAAGGTCCTGGGCACCCAATAGCAAAAGCGGCTCGCCCGGCAGCGAGCCGGCGAGCCGCTCGGCTCGCTCGCGACTCAGGCGCGGTGCCTGGGCTCCTCCGGCGGAGTGGCGTGGCGCTTGAACGCCTCCGCCTCGTCCCGGGCGAACTCCTTCGTCTCTCGCGCTTCCTCCGCCAGCACGTTCTTGTTTTCCTCAAGTGTGCGACGCCCGTGCTCGAGCTTGAGCTCCGGGCTGTCCTTGAGGTCGCGGGCGGCGCTCATGCCGAAGATCGCCGCGGCGATCAGGAGGACGGCCCCCACGATCAGACCGCCGGCCCAGAACTCCCCGCCGAGCAGCCGACCGATCCCGAGGATCGCGCCCGCGGTGAGCGCGAGACCCGCCAGCGCCGCCAGAACGAGGGCGACGCCGACCTTTGCCATGTTCTGCACCATGGTGCGGGTCGCGGCCTGGATGTCGTCGGAGAACGCGCCAACCACCTCACGCACCTCGAGCTTGGCAAGGGTGATCTCGTCGTGGGCGAGCTGGGTCACGTCCCGGTTCAAGCGCTTCAGCAGCGTCCTGAAGTTCGTGCCATCCTGGCCTCGCTGCGGGCCGTACTCCTCGCCGGACGGGGGGATCTCGTCATGCAGCGGCGCGCCGGGCCCAGCCCGGCTCCTGGTTTCGCGGTTGATAGCCATGCTTACCTCCCGGGACCGGTCATGCCGGGGCGGTCCCGGTCCTCACCGCCACCCAACACTTCGTCGACAGCTCTTTCGGCCGACCGACCTGCCGTCTCGCGCGCCACGTCCTTCGCTTTCTCGCCGGCGCGGTGGGCGGTCTCCTGGGCCCGGTCGAGCACGCGATCCCGGGTGGCGCCCATCCACTCGTGCTCCTTGTCCGTCTCCGGGATCATCAGACCTGCCGCAAAGCCCATCGCGGCGGCTACCATGCCGGCGGCCAGCGGGTGCTCCCGCACGGCGTCCTCCACCCGGTGCTCGACGCGCCGCGCCTTGTGCTGCGCCTCGTCGGCCCAGTGCCCGACACGATCCCGTGCCTCATCGAATCCCTCCGACGCCCGGTCCATCAGCTCCGAGCCCTTTTCCCGTACGGTATCGGCCGCGTGGTGCGCCTCGTCCCGGACCCGCTCCGTGGCGTCCTCAGCGCCCTCCCGCAGCCGGCTCGCCATACCCTCGTCATGGTCCTCTCCGGGGTCTGTGCGGGCGGTCACGTACCCCGCGCGGTAGCCGACGCGGGCGCTGTCGGGATGCATCGCGCCGCCGGGGTAACGGCCGCGAGACGAGTCCCGCAACCGGTAGTCGGCTCGATCGTCGTCGTCGCTTGACCCGTTCGTCAGCATCCAGGCCAGCCCGACCCCGACCATACCCGCGGGGATGGGGTTCTCCCTGATCATGTTCCACAGCCCTCTCCCCTTGCTCTTCGCCTCGTTTTGCACGTCGCGCATCCGATCCCTCGCCTTCTGTTTCACGGTGTCTTTGAAGTCTTCTACCTGCTCGCGGGCTCGTGTCTTGAGCTCCCGCTGGAGCCGATCCGGGTTCACCCGGTCACCGATCTCCTCGATGGTGTCACCCAGCCGTGTACGCGTCGCATCGATCCGCGCCAGAATCTCCCGTTCGGATTGCTCACGCATAGCCGCCCTCCTCCGGGTCTGGGCCCGCACGTCCGTACATCCGCGCCTCCTCGGACGACTCGGGGCGGTCGAACCGCGTGCTCGGGAGCTCACGGCGGTAGGAGTCGTCCTGACGGATCTCCCGTGCTTCGTCGCCCGAACTCTTTATGAAACGCGCACCGAGGACGCCCAGCGTGAACGCGCCGCTCAGGAAGAGGGGCGTGTGGTCGCGGGCGAAGCGCCTCGCCTCGTGCGTCAGCGAGCTGACGTCCCGCTCGTCGAGGTACCGCGACACGCTCTCCACGCGGTCCGCCACGTCGTCGATGTAGCGCTCGTACTGGCGACGCTCCGGCGGAAGGCCGTCGGCGCCACGACGCAGGGCCTCGGCGAAGGAGCGGACTCCGTCCGCCACCCGCTGCCGCTGCTCGTCGGTCTGGGAGCGGGCGATCTCGCCCGCCCGGTCCCCGAGCTCGCGCGCCTTCTCCTTGCCCTCGTCGAGCATGTGCTCGCCCCGGTCCTTCACCTCCGACGCGACGTGCGCGGCCGTTTCCTGCACCTGGTCCTTCAGTTCATGCGCCCTGCTATCCGAGTGCCCGGTGTCTCCGGCACTCGATTCGCCGCGCCCCCCAAAGGTGTTCGTCCGATCGGTCATGTCGCGCCTCCTCCGTTCAATGTCGGCCAATGCACGAGGCGCCCGCGGCCGGACCCCGGCCGTGAGCGCCTCGCCGTTCTATTGTGCATTGCTCGTGCCAGCTAAGTGGTTGAAGGAGCGAACCTTTGCCGCAGCGCCCAGAGGCGCGCGCCGCCGCCAGGTCGCACTCGGGCATGCCCTACGTCCAGGGGAATGAACCGTCCGCGGAGGTGGAACCGGACCCCACGCTCCTATTCCCGTCGGCGTGCCTGGGCATTATCGTCGGTCCAATTCAAACCCGGTTGCGCTTGTGCCGAGATGACCCGATGAGCAACCCGAGGACCGAGAAGACGAAACGGGCCGGCCCGACGCCGGAGGCCCGGCGCCACAAGGACGCGGCACTGGTGGCGGGCGGGGTGGGGACGTTCGCGTGGGATGTGGTCGCCGATCGCCTGTGGGGCGATGCCAACTTCGAGCGCCTCGTCGGGATCGAGCTGGACAAGAACGGCGCCGCCCCGATGGCCGCCTACCTGGCGGCAATCCATCCGGATGACCGGACGCGAGTAGAATCGAGTATCCGGCGCGCGCTCGAGACCGGCGCCCACTACGAGGCCGAACACCGGGTCCTCACCGGCGATGAGCCGCGCTGGCTCATCGCTCGGGGTAAGGCGGAGTACGGCGCGGACGGCAAGGTGGCGCGTTTTCCCGGCGTGGTCGTCGACGTGACGGAACGGCGGATTGCGGCAGATGCGCTGCGGGAAAGCGAGGCCAAGTACCGCGCGGTGTTCGAGACCATGGACCAGGGCTTCTGCATCATCGAAGTCCTGTTCGACGGAGACCGGGCCGTCGACTACCGGTTTCTGGAGGGCAACCCGGCATGGGAGCAGCATACCGGACTCGTCGGTGCTCTGGGTCGCACCGCGCGGGAGGTGCTGCCGGACCTGGAGGAGCACTGGTTCGAGACGTACGGAAACGTAGCGCGAACGGGCCGACCGATCCGGTTCGAGGCTGGCTCCGATGTCATGGGTCGGTGGTTCGATGTCTACGCGTTTCGACTCGGCGACGCGGATTCCCGGCGCGTGGGATTGCTGTTCAAGGACATCAGCGAGCAGAAGCGCATCGAGCAGGAGCTGTCCCGAAGCCGGGAGCGGTTCCGGGCCGTCCTCGAAAATGCCCTGGACGCGGCCTACCGGAGGGACTTGCGGTCCGACACGTACGATTACCTGAGCCCCCGTATCCGAGCGGTCCTGGGGATCGACGTCGAAACAATGCGGGCCATGCCCACCGATGCGTTCGTCGAGCGCGTGCACCCGGACGATCGGGACGGCATCCGCAGCGTCATCGAGGAGGGAATTCGCTCGGGGCGGGGCCGGATCGAGTATCGCTTTCGAACCGACGATGGCGAGTACCGGTGGCTCAGCGACCATTTCACGGTCCAGACCGAGGAGGATGGGACGCCCATCTTCCGTACGGGCATCGTGCGGGACGCGTCCGAGCGCAAGCGCACCGAGGCCGCACTGGGCGAAGCTCGCGATGCGGCGGAGGAGGCGAGCCGCGCCAAGAGCCGATTCCTGGCCGTCATGAGCCACGAACTGCGGACGCCCCTCACGGGCGTGGTCGGGTTCGCTGACCTCCTGGAGACCGAGGTTCTGGGCCCCGTGACGCCGCGACAGCAGGAGTCGCTGGCCAGGATCAAGGCCAGTTCCTGGCACCTCATCAGCATCATCGACGAGATCCTCAGCCTCTCCCGCGCCGAAGCGGGCAGCGAGACGATCCGCCTCCAGGCGGTGGACGCCGCCGAGCTCGCGCGGGAGGTCGTCGGCATCGTCGAGCCTCAGGCCCGGGAGAAGGGCCTCGAAATCGACTGTGCCGGTGCCGATACCCCCGCCATCGTCATCACCGACCCGGGCAAGCTGCGCCAGATCCTGATCAACCTGACCGGCAACGCGGTGAAGTACACCGTACACGGCCGCGTCGAGGTAGGCCTGGACCGCGGCGACCCGGATGTTCTCCGGATCCACGTCCACGACACCGGACCGGGGATCGCGGTCGAAGACCATCAGCGGATCTTCGAGGCGTTCACCCAGATCGACAGCTCCCACACCCGACCGGGCGGGGGCACGGGTCTCGGCCTGGCCATCGGTCGGCGTCTCGCCGGCCTCCTGGGCGGCGACATCGCGCTGAAGAGCAATCCCGGCGAGGGGAGCACCTTCACGCTCACCATCCCGGCCCGTGACCGGTCCGGCGGACCTTCATGATACGACACTGGACCACCATGGCCCCGATCCGGCACCACGCCCGTATGCCTGCCATGGTCCTGACCGTGGTCACCCTCGCCTCCGCCGCGTGCGCCCAGCGGCCGGTGAACAGCGGGCTTCCGGCGGGCGACCGCCTCCACCAGAGACAGGCCGACTTCCTGGCCGCGCTCTCCGCCCGGGACCTCGAGCAGACCGTCGCGCATTTCGCCGACGACGCGGTGCTCCACGTCGCCAACATGCCACCTGTCCAGGGGCGCGAAGCGATTCAGCGGTTCTACGGGAACGTGTTCCGTTTCCTCAGCGCCTCGGATCCCGTGCCCGAGCTTACCCGCGTCGCCGACGATGCCGACATGGCCTATACGACGGGTCGCGTCACCAATACCTTCGCCGGCCCGGACGGGCCCGTGGAGCACACAGGCAAATACCTGCTGGTCTGGGAGCGGCGGGGCGGCGACTGGGCGATCGTCGTTTACAGCATCAGCAGCAACCAGCCCGACCCCGCCCGGTAGCCAACCGCGGGGCCCTGCAACCGACCGTCACGCCACCAGCGCCCTCACGCCACCAGCGCCCCCTTCATCTCGTCACACGCCTCGGCGCACGCCCGGCATGCCTCCGCGCAGATCCGGCAGTGCTCATCGTCGTGGGAGTCGCACTCGTCCGCGCACGCGCGGCAGGCGGCGGCGCACGCCTCGAGCTGAGCTCGGAGCACATCCTGATCCTGCGGACCGGGGCGGGCGATCAGTCGGCCCGTCACCGAGCAGATCTCCGCGCAGTCCAGACACATGCGGATGCACCTCCGCATCGCCGCAGGGTCCGGCTCCTCGAGGCAAGCGTCTGCGCACGTGGTACACGTCAGCGTGCACTCCGCCGCCGCCTTGACGAGCGCGAACGCTTCGTCGCCAGCGTCGCTGGCAGGGGCGGGGTGGGTCTGGAACATCCTCCGAACGCGGTCCATGCTGTCTCCATCGAGTGGGTGGTGTCGGGTCCTCCGGCGGACCGTGCTGCAACCCGCAGGCCGCGAACGAAACCACGGCCATGACCGCTGGGAAAGCCGGAACGGCCGCACGTAACGGGCGACCCGCC
>CAYXJH010000032.1:0-17063 GCA_964465415.1 uncultured Gemmatimonadaceae bacterium | reverse complement strand
CGAGACCCGAGACCCGAGACCCGAGACCCGAGACCCGAGACCCGAGACCCGAGACATCGAAGTCGAAGTCGAAGTCGAAGTCGAAGTCGAACTCGAACCCGTCACCGCAATGCATGTCCACGAAGCCATCCGATCCCGCGTCTCCGTCAAGGAGTACGAGTCCGAGCCGGTCCCTCGCGAGACGATCGAGCGGCTCCTCGAGCTCGCGGTGGTGGCGCCGAATCATCGGATGACGCAGCCGCTGGCGTTCCGCGTGATGGGGGAGTCGGCGAAGCGGGCGTACGGGGAGGCGTTGGGCGGGCGCAAGGCGGCGAAGATCGAGGATCCCGATGTCGCCCGGCAGGTCCAGGAGAAAGTGGTGCGGCGGCACCTGTCCGTGCCCAGCATGGTCGCGGTCCTGGTGCGGGAGGACGAGGACCCGGAGATCCGCGAGGAGGACTACGCGACCGCGTTCATGGCGATCCAGAACCTGAGCCTGGCGGCGGTGGCGGAGGGTCTGGGCACGCACATCAAGACCGGCGCGGTGATGGGCGAGCCGGCGCTGCGGGAGGCGCTGTCGGCGGAGCCGTCGCAGCGGGTGGCCGCGGTGGTATTCCTGGGCAAGCCGGCGGAGCTGCCCGACCCCCGGCCTCGTCGCCCTGCGGGTGAGTCCACGCGGTGGCTCGCGTGACGGCGTTCGGGGCGGGGTTGCGCCTCTGCTTGCGCGACCCCTCGCACCGCTCCGATCTTTCTCGGCCCGAACCCGAAAGGAGCCGTCCCTGGCCAAGTTCATCCTGAAGCTGTACGTCACGGGCAAGAGTCCGCGCGCCGAGACGGCGATCGCCAACCTGGAGCGGATCTGCCGGGAGGAGCTGGCCGGCGAGTACGAGCTTCTCATCATCGACGTGCTGGAGCAGCCTCACCTGGCAGAGGACGAGAAGATCCTGGCGACGCCTACCCTGATCAAGCAGCTCCCGCCGCCGCTGCGCCGGGTGATCGGAGACCTGTCCGACACGGACAAGGTGCTCCTGGGTCTGGACGTGCGGCCGGGCGGCTCCGGCCGGAGGAAGGAAAGGCCGTGAGCGAAGCGGCGCGCGACGGCGGCGTTCGGAAGCTGCCGACGGGGATCGCGAGCTTCGACATGATCGCCGAGGGCGGTCTGCCGCAGAACCGGACCACGCTGGTGTCCGGCACGGCGGGGAGCGGGAAGACGGTGTTCGCGATGCAGTTCCTGGCGGCAGGGATACGGGACGCCGGTGAGCACGGCGTATTCGTGACGTTCGAGGAGCCGCCGGCCGACATCCGCCAGAACATGCAGAGCTTCGGGTGGGACCTGGAGGTGTGGGAGGGGGAGGGTCGCCTCGCCATCGTGGACGCGTCGCCCGAACCGGGCGAGGAGGTTATCGAGAGCGGAGACTACGACCTGGGCGCCCTCCTTGCGCGGGTCGAGGCCGCCATCCGGCGCGTGGACGCGAAGCGGGTCTCGGTGGACTCGCTGGGTGCGGTATTCTCCCAGTTCTCCGATCAGGCGATCGTACGACGGGAGCTGTTCCGCATCGCGTCGGCGCTCAAGAAGATGGGGGTCACCGCCGTGCTGACGGCGGAGCGGACCGAAGACTACGGGCCGATCGCCCGGTTCGGCGTCGAGGAGTTCATCGCCGACAACGTGATGGTGCTTCGCAACGTGCTGGACGACGAGAAGCGGCGTCGCACGGTGGAGATCCTCAAGTTCCGGGGCACGGACCACCAGAAGGGCGAGTTCCCGTTCACGATCGTGGCGGGCGGCGGCATCGTGGTGATCCCGCTGTCCGCCATGCAGCTCAGGCAGCGCTCGTCGGACATCCGGATCTCGTCGGGCAACGAGGAGCTGGACCGGATGTGCGGCGGCGGGTTCTTCCGCGACTCGGTGATCCTGGTCTCGGGCGCCACGGGGACGGGCAAGACGTTGACGGTGACCCAGTTCCTCCAGGGCGGCGTCGCGGCGGGGGAGCGGTGTCTGCTGCTGGCGTTCGAGGAGAGCCGGGAGCAGCTGTTCCGCAACGCCCGGGGCTGGGGCTTCGACTTCGAGGGCATGGAGAAAGAGGGCATGCTGCGGGTCGTGTGCGACTACCCCGAGGTGTCGGGCCTGGAGGACTGGCTCATCAAGATCAAGTCGCTGGTGGAGGAGTTCCGCCCGAACCGGGTGGCTTTGGACAGCCTGTCGGCGCTGGAGCGTGGCGGGACCATGAAGGCGTTTCGTGAGTTCCTCATCGGGCTAACGTCCTTTATCAAGCACCAGGAGATCGTGGGCCTGTTCACGTCCACTACGTCCACGCTCATGGGCGGTCAGTCCATCACCGAGGCGCACATCTCGACGCTGACCGACTCCATCATCCTCCTCCGATACGTCGAGACGTACGGAGAGATGAAGCGCGGCATCACCGTGCTCAAGATGCGAGGGTCCATGCACGACCCCGACATCCGCGAGTTCACCATCGACCGCGAGGGGATGCGCGTGGGCCGGCCGTTCCGACACGTCACGGGCATCCTGAGTGGCACACCGAAGCACCTCTCGCCCGGTGACGTGGAGCGCGTCTGGACGGCATTCGACGCCGAGGCGGACCGCTAGGCGAGCCCAGCCTGCCACAGGATTCGCGCCCGCGAATCCGGGAATACCGCTTGCAATACGATCCTCCAGGCAACACCGATCCGCGGGGATGTCCGCGGCGAGGAGGAGGGCGCATTGAGAGTGCTGTTCGTCACGTCGGATGCCGGGATGGTCCCGGACTGGGAGGCCGGCGCGGGTGAGGACCTGGAGCTGCTCCGCGAGGACAGCCTGGCCGGGGCCGAGGCGCGGCTGGCCAACGAGGCGATCGATGCCATCGTGGTAGATCCGGCCATGGACGGGGCGACCGACGGCGGGCTCCGCCGGCTGGTCACGCGGGGGGAGGGCGCGCCTCTGCTGGTGCTGAGCAACCCGGCATCGGAGACTGGCGCTTCGCACATGACCAACGGCGCAGTCGCCGGCGTATTTCCGCCGCACGCCCGGCCGGAGTTCCAGGCCCTGGTGCTCCAGGCCGCGATCGAGCGGGCCGGGCTGGCCGCCCGACTGGAGCGGAGCGAGGCGCGCTTCCGGGACGTGATCGAGCGGAACGCGGACGCCATCGTCGTGGTGGACGAGCAAGGCGTCATCCGGTTCGCGAACATCGCCGCGGCCGAGCAGTTCGGCTGCCCGCGCGAGGAGCTTCTCGGCACACCGTTCGGATACCCCATGACGGTGGGAGAGAGCACCGAGGTCGATCTCGTCCGGAAGGACGCGCCGCCTTTGGTGGTCGAGCTCCGGGTGGTGGAGTCCGAGTGGGAGGGTCGGGCCGCGTGCATCGTCTCCCTCCGCGACATCACGGAGCGGAAGCGGGCGGAGGAGGATGCCCGGCGGCTGATCCGCGCCCGGGCCGCGCGGTCCGCGGCGGAGGTGGCGGCGCGACGGTTCCGGTTCCTGGCCGAGTCGACCACCGTCCTGTCCTCGTCGCTGGACTACGAGCGTACGCTGGCGGCCCTGGCACGTCTGTGCGTGCAGGAGATCGCCGACTGGGCGCTGATCTACATCGTCGACCAGGAAAAGGGGGTCCGGCACCTGGAAGTGGCCCACAAGGACACAACGAAGGAAGGGCTGGTGCGGGAGCTCCGCGAATCTCCCATCGCGCCCGACGGCCCGCACCCCGTCCTGCGGGTGTTGGAGACGGGTCAGCCCCTGCTCGTGAGCCACGTGGACGAATCGGAGCTGGATCGCCTGACACAGGGTCACCGTCACCGCGAACTCATGCGGGAGCTGGGTGTGGCGTCGTACATGCTCGTGCCCCTGATCGCCCGGGGGCGGAGCCTGGGCGCCATCGGCCTGGTGTGCGCCGAGCACGATCGGCATCTGAGCGACCACGACCTGGCCCTGGCGGAGAACCTGGCCTCCCGGGCCGCGCTGGCCGTGGACAACGCGAGACTCTACCGCGAGGCGCAGGAGGCGACGCGCACGAAGACCGACCTGCTGGCGGTCATCTCCCACGACCTCAGGACCCCGCTCAACTCCATCATCGGGTACGCCGAGCTGCTGCTCATGGGGGTGCCCGAGAAGCTGAGCGAGGGGACGACGGAGCGGATCGAGCGCATGCGCGCCGGCGCCAAGCACCTCCTGCACCTGATCAACCAGCTCCTGGCGCTGTCCCGGCTGGACGCCGGGCGGGAGGAGGTACGCCCCGAGGACGTGGACCTCGTCGAGGTCGTCCGGGAGGTGGGCGTGGTGGTCGAGCCCCTGGCAATGGAGCGTCACCTCTCCTTCCACCTGGACATCCCCGCCGACCCGCTGTCGGTGCGCACCGACCCGGGCAAGCTCCGCCAGGTCCTGATGAACCTGATGGCCAACGCGGTCAAGTTCACCGATTCCGGCGAAGTCCGGGTCCGACTACGACGGAGCGGGGGCGGCGTGGTGATCCGGGTGGAGGACACGGGTGCCGGGATCGCGCAGGAGAACCTCGACCGGATCTTCGAGCCGTTCTGGCAGGTGGACGGGGCCAGCCGGGGCGCCGACGGCGGCACGGGGCTCGGCCTGAGCGTGGTCCGCCGGCTCGTCGAGCTGCTGGGCGGCGAGATCGCGGTGGAGAGCAGGGTGGGTGAAGGCAGCACCTTCACCGTCACACTTCCGGCCCCGTCGCCCCAGAGCACTGCGGCCTGAGGCGCTCCCGGCCGCCATTGATTTGAGATCGAGACCGGCCCTTCCTATGTTGCTGCCGCGCCGTTGACCATCCAGCGGGACAGGCAATGCTCAGACTGCCCGAATTCGAGTACCACCGCCCGGCAACGATCGAGGCGGCCGTGCGCCTGCTCGCGGAGCTGGGCGAGGGGGCGATGGTGGTGTCCGGCGGAACGGACGTGATTCCGAACATGAAGCACCGGCTCCACGAGCCACGGCACCTGGTCTCCCTCCGAAGGATCGGAGAGCTGCGCGGCGTCGAGGTACGCGGCGACGAGCTGGTGATCGGCGCGGGTGAGTCCCTGGCATCGATCGCCGCGGCGACGGCGGTGCGCGACCGGGCGCCGGCGCTTGCGTTTGCGGCGGGGCAGGTCGCGGGGCCCCAGCTCCGGAACATGGCGACCCTGGGCGGCAACCTGTGCCTCGACACACGCTGCACGTACTACAACCAGAGCTACTTCTGGCGACGGTCGCTGGGCTTCTGCCTGAAGAAGGACGGGGACACGTGCCACGTGACGCAGGTCGGGCGTAAGTGCGTGGCGGCCCATTCCGCCGACTCGCCGCCGGTCCTGTGGGTGATGGGCGCGGCGGTGGACCTGGTGTCCGCGGCGGGCGAGCGATCGATCCCCGTGGACGAGTTCTTCGTGGCGGACGGCATCGTCAACACGGTCCGCCGACCGGACGAGCTCGTGGCCCGGGTCCGGGTCCCGCTGCCGGCTGCCGGCACGCTCACGGGCTTCCGCAAGGTCCGGCCTCGCCAGTCCGTCGACTTCCCCGTGTTGAACATGGCGGTCGCGATCGAGCTCGAGCCCGACGACTCGGTACGGGCGATGCGGCTGGTGGTCTCGGCGCTGGGGGCGCGGCCCCGGGAGGTGACCGGTCTCGACGAGCTCGCGGGTGGGCGTCTGGACGAGAACGCCATCCGGGCCGTAGCGGAACGCGCCCACCAGCAATGCCGGCCCCTGACCAACATCATCGTGGATCCCGAGTGGCGGCGCGCCATGGTGCCCGTCCACGTGCGCCGGCTGCTGGCCGGCCTCCTGACGAAGACCGTGGCCGCCGACCGGAGCGCGTGATCAGGACGACCGCGCCGATGATGACGACCGATGCCGCGACGATCCGCGGCGTTAGCAGCTCCCCCGCCAGGAGCCAGCCGAGGAACACGGCGACGACCGGATTCACGTACGCGTACGTCGACGCCACGGCCGGCGTGGTCACCCGCAGAAGCCAGACGTAGGCGGTGTAGCCGACCAGCGCGCCGAAGATGATGAGGTAGGCCAGGGCGAGGATCGAGCGGAGCGAGAACGTACCCGGGTCGAGGGCCCTCGCCTCCCCGGTAACGACCCCGGCCACCACCAGCAGCGCGCCCCCCGCCAGCATCTGCATCCCGGTGGCCAGGAGCGGGCCGGGTAGCGATGCGGTCCTGGAATAGAGCGAGCCGATCGCCCAGGAGACCGAAGCGAGGACCAGCACCACCCAGCCGGCGGTGTACATGTCGCCGTCTTCGCCGCCGCTGCCGAAGAGGATCCCCACGCCGATCAGCCCGGCGAGGACGCCGGCCCAGACCGACGGCGTCGGCGCGCGACCGCCGGGCCGCAGCCAGTCCAGCAAAACCATCCAGAGGGGGACGGAGGCGACGATGAGCGCCGCGGTGCCCGACTCGATCCACTGCTCGGCCCAGACCACGCCGCCGTTGCCGCCCAGCAGCATCAGGCCACCCACCACGGTGGCCGAGCGCCATTGTGATAGCGTCGGTCGCGGAACGCCCGAGGCCCGGCGCCAGCCGTACAGCACGGCTCCCGCCACGAGGAACCGGATCCCGGCCATGAGGAACGGCGGGAGCGTTTCCACGGCGAACCGGATCGCCAGGTAGGTGGACCCCCAGATCACGTAGACCGCGGCCAGGGCCGCGATCACGCCGATACGGGGTGCTCCCGCCTTCGCGACCGTGACGGTCACGAGGCGCGCGCCGCCTCCCACGCCAGCATGGCCCGCTTTCGCTCCCGCCCCCACCGGTAGCCGCCGGCCGCGCCCGCTTTCCGTATGACCCGGTGACAAGGGATCAGCCAGCCCACCCGGTTGCGGGCGACCGCGTTCGCCACCGCCCGCGTCGCGCCCGGCTTGCCCAGGGCCGTGGCCAGGTCGTCGTACGACGTGACTCCGCCCTGCGGGATCGAGAGTAGCGCCTCCCAGACGCGGGCCTGGAAGTTCGTGCCGGGCACATGCACCGGGAGGCGCTCGCCGTCGAACACCGCGGCGATCACGCGTTCGGCCACCCCGTCGTCGCGTAGGAGTCGTGCGGCGGGCCACTCCTCGGCCAGGGCGGCGTCCCATTCCGGGCCCGGCTCCCGCGGAGGGCCGTCGTGGAACGAGAGGTGGCATACCCCGCGAGCGGTCCGCCCCACCATGGCGGTGCCGAACGGGCTGTCGGCCACGCCGTATTGGATCTCGACATCCCGGCCGCCGTTCCGGTACTCACCCGGCGTTACGCCATCCACGGCCACGAACAGGTCGTGCAGCCGGCCCGGGCCGGAGAGGCCCACGTCGTACGCGGTGTGGAGCACGCTCCTCGACTCATCCAGGCGGCGGCGCGCCTCCTCGAGGGTCAACAGCTGGAGGAACCGCTTTGGCGTGATCCCGGCCCAGCGGCGGAACATTCGGTGGAAGTGGTAGGGGCTGAGACCGACGGCTGCCGCGACATCGTCCAGCGTCGGTTGTTCCCGCACGTGGGCCTCGATGTAGCGGATCGCGCGGGCGACCCGGTCGTAGTCGTGCTGCGCGGTGGTTGCGGCGATGGTTCCGGGCTCCATTGTCAACCTATCCTGGTGAACGTCCATGCCGGGGATCGGGTGGGACCCGGTCCGGTCCCGTGTCTTGCGGCCGGGCCGCCTGACCTACATTAGTCCCTCTCGCATCGACCCCGCGACCCGGATCTTGCGCCATGCGCCTCGAATATCAGACTCTCGAGCTACGAACCCGCGAGCCCTTCCACATCGCGCGCCCGTCCGATCCGCTGGGACGCCGCAATGTATGGGTCCGTGTCATCGACGACGATGGGATGGAGGGTTGGGGCGAGGCGGCCGCGAACCCCTATTACGGCGACACCGCCGAGACGGTATCGGCGGTTCTCCCCCTGTATGCCCGTGCGCTCGAGGACGAGGAGGACTCTATGGCGCTCGAGCGTATCGAGGCGGCCATCGAGGTGCGGGCCCGGCGTAATCCAGCTGCCCGATCCGCCATCTCGTCCGCCCTCCACGACCTCGTGGGCAAGCGACTGGGGGTGCCGGTGTGGCGGCTCTGGGGGCTCGACCCCGCCGCGGCGCCCCGCTCATCGTTCACCCTGGGCATGGCGGGACCGGACGTGACCCGGGAGAAGGCGCGCCAGAACGCGCACCGGCCCGTGCTCAAGATCAAGGTGGGTGGCGCCGACGACGAGGCCCGCCTCCGGGCCATTCGTGAGGAGGCGCCCGATGCCACGCTCTACGTCGATGCCAACACCGGCTGGACCGCGAAGGAAGCGTTGCGCAACATGCCGATGCTCGAGGAGATGCGGGTCGAGTTCGTCGAACAGCCGCTACACCCGGACGACGCGGATGGGCTCCGCCTGCTCCGGCGCCGCGCCCGCCTGCCCATCATCGCCGACGAGTCATGCGAGACCGCGGCCGACATCCCGCGCCTGCTGGGCGGGGTGGATGGGATCAACATCAAGCTCGCCAAGTGCGGCTCCCTCCGGGAAGCGGTGCGGATGGTGCACGTCGCCCGCAGCCATGGTCTGACGGTGATGCTCGGCTGCATGCTGGAGAGCACGATCGGCATCGCCGCCGCCGCCCAGGTCGCTCCCCTCGTCGACTATCTCGACCTGGACGGGGCCCTGCTCCTGGACAATGATCCGTTCACCGGGCCCGGCATGGAGGAGGACGGCAGCATCCGGTTCAACCAGGAGCCGGGTCTGGGCGTGACCGGCACCCTGCCGCAAGCCGCCTGATGCGGCGTCCCGGCACGTCCGGGGAGCCTCTCGCGCACCTCGGCTGAGGGACGTCGGATCATGGACGGTGAAGAAATCCGGCTTACCACGCGTATCACTGATGAGCTGATCCGGAAATGCCGGGCCGGCGCTCGCCAGTTCTACGAGCCGCTGGTCCATGCGTTCGAGCCGGAAGCACGCAGGGTTGCATTGGGGATCCTGCGCGACCCGGACGCCGCGGCGGACGCCGTCCAGGAGGCGTTCATAAAGGCGTATCGCGGCCTCGACGGCTTCGAGCTGGGCCGGGATTTCCGCCCCTGGTTCCTGCGGATCGTGCGCAACCAGTGCCGCGACATGCTGCGCCGGGGAAAGTCGGGGCCGGAGCTGGAACGGATCACCCTGTTGCTGTCGGAGCGTGCGCCGTCGTCGGACGATCCGGCGCGGGACCGGCGCGAGGCGGACGCGCGGGATACGCTCTGGCGCGGATTGGGCCGGATCTCGGTCGAGCACCGGGAGGTCCTGGTCCTCAAGGAGCTGGAAGGGCTCGGTTACGCCGATATCGCCGCCACGCTGGGCGTGCCGGAGGGGACGGTGGCCAGCCGGTTGTACCATGCGCGCAAGGCGTTGCGCGGCGCGCTGGAAGAGATGGGGGTGGAGTACCCGTGATCACGCACGACGAGCTGATGCGCTACATCGATGGGGAGCTGCCGCCGGATCGAGCGCGCGCGGTCGAGGCGGCCATGGAAACGGACACGGAGCTTCGGCGGGAGTACGTGGTCTTCAGCCGGATGAAGACGGACCTTCGGGCGATGGGAGGCGACATGCAGACGCGGTCGACGGCGTGGGACGCGGTGAATCGGCGCCTGGCGAGGCCGATGGGCTGGATTCTCTTCCTGGCCGGGTTGGTCGTGTGGGTGGCATACGCCGTCTATGCGTTCATCACCGGCCCGGAGGCGATGTGGGAGAAGCTCGCCATCAGCGCCGTCGTGGTCGGCCTGGCGGTCCTGTTCCTGACCGTGGCGATCGACCGGCTCCGTGACCTGAAGACCGACCCGTACAAGGAGATCCAGCGATGATCGTGACGACGACGCCGGAGATCGAAGGCCGGCGCATCACCGAGACCCTGGGCCTGGTGCGGGGCAACACCATCCGGGCACGCTTCATCGCCAGCGACATCATGGCGGCGCTGCGGGCCATGGCCGGCGGGGAGATCGGCGAATACACGAAGATGATGGCCGAGGCCAGGGAGCAGGCGATCGACCGCATGACGGAGGAAGCAACGTCGCTCGGCGCGGATGCGGTCGTGATGGTGCGGTTCCAGACGTCGGTCGTGATGAAGGGCGCGTCCGAGATCCTGTGCTACGGCACGGCGGTGCGGACGGAGCTCACTCCGTGACCTGCTCCTGAAGGTCGGGCAGCCGGACGGTGAACGTGCTGCCCACGCCCACCTCGCTTTCCACCTCGACCGATCCGTCGAGGAGGCGGGCGAGACGGCGGCTCACGCTGAGGCCGAGCCCCGTACCGCCCACGGTCCGGGTGTTCGGCGCCTCGGCTTGCCAGAACGGTTCGAAGATCCGCTCCAGCATGTCATCCGGGATCCCGATGCCCGTGTCACGGACCTGGATCTCCAACCCCCCTTCGGTCCGCCGCAGGACCAGCCGGACCGAGCCCCGCTCGGTGTACTTCACCGCATTGCTCAGCAGGTTGACCATGATCTGCCGGACCTTGCCCGCGTCGGTCAGCGCGACGACCTCGCCGTCCGGCGTGTCGACCTGGAGGTCCAGCCCCTTGCCGACGGCATCCGGCTCCAGCACGACCACCGCGTCACGGGCCAGCGCGGCGAGGTCGGTGTCCCTGAGCCGCACCTCGTCCCGGCCCGTCTCCACCCGGGCGTAGGAAAGGATCTCGTCGATCAGGTGCGCCAGGTGCCCGGCGCCCACCTTGATCCGCTCGACATGGTGCTGCTGCTTGGTACTCAGCTCCCCCGCGATCCCGCCCGCCAGGAGGTCCGCGTACCCGGCAATGGCGTTGAGGGGCGTACGGAGCTCGTGTGAGACCACGGCGAGGAAGTCCGTCTTCGCCCGGTTCCCCTCCTCCGCCTCACGGAACAGCCGCGCGTTGTCGATGGCGAGACCGGCCCGCCGCCCGAGCTCTTCCGCCAGCTCCGCGTCCGGCTCGTCATAGCGCCGGTCCGGCCGGGTCGAGGCGAACGTCATGGTGCCCACGGCGGAGCCGCGCGCACGGATGGGGACCGTGAGCAGCGAAATCACCCCCAGCCCGGCGAGCCGATCCTCGTCCAGGCGCTCGGAACCGTGATCCCCCGGGGCGATGAGGGCGGCGTTCCCGGCGATCACCGCGTCCACGATCCCGGGCTGCCCGGACAGGAGCGCCTCCAGCTCGTCCGCAGCCTCCGTCTCGTCGGAGTCCACAACCCTCGCCACGGGCGTCACGACGTCGTCCTCGGCATTCCGCAGGTGGACCAGACACCAGTCGCCGAGGTCGGGTACGGCGAGCGTGGCCACGGACCGGAGCGTTGTCGCATAATCGAGGGATGACGCCAGAACCCGGCTCGCCTCGGCCAGGAACCGCTGGCCGTTCTCCCGTCGCTTCCGATCCGTGATGTCGATCGACGTACCGATCACGCCCGCGACATTGCCGTCGTCGTCCAGAATCGGGGAATCGCTGAACAGGACCGGGAACTCGTGCCCGTCCCGCGCTCGCACGGTGACCTCGCCCGTCCACGTCTGCCCGTCGGCCACCGCTTCGATGATCTGGCGTGACCGCGCCTCCGGCAGCGCAGTGGGCTTCACCTCCTGGATGTCTCGGCCGAGCGCTTCCTCCGCGGTCCAGCCGTAGAGGCGCTCGGCGAACGCGTTCCAGTAGAGCACCTTACCGTCGCGGTCCGTGGCGGTCACCGCCTCGCCCACGGCGTCCAGCAGGCGGGCCTGGAATCGAAGCCGCTCTTCCGACCGCCGTCGTTCCGTCATGTCCCGAGCGATACCCGTGAAGAAGCGGCGGCCGTCGCTATCGAAGCTCCCGTAGGAGATCTCCAGTGGGACTTCGGATCCATCACGTCGGAGCCCTTCCACATCCACGCGGTAGCGGGGTAGTGACCCAGAGTCCGGCGCAAGGAACTCGCCCAGCTTCTCCAGGTGCGGAACGCGGTGGCGCTCGGCCAGGAGCCGGGTCAACGGCGCGCCCACCAGCTCGGAGGGCGAGTAGCCGAACGTGTGTCGGACCGCCTCGTTGATGTACACGATCCGGCTCGCTTCGTCGATGACGAACGTCACGTCCGGCACCGTGCTGCCGAAGGTCTTGAACTGCTCCTCGCTGGCTCGAAGCGCGGCTTCTGCGCTGCTCCGCTGCATGAAAAGCCCGAGCTGGCCGCCCACGGTGACCATCGTCTCCAGCAGCTCCGGGTCCGGATCCAGCGTGTCTCGCGTAAAGAACTCCAGGACACCGGTCAGGTCATCGTTCAGGGGGACCGGCACGGCGAACGCCCCGTGGACCCCCGCCGCGCGGGCGGCGTCCGCCCGAACGAAGCCGGGCTCCGTGACCACGTCGGTGATCCACCGGGGATGACCGGAGGCCCAGACCTGACCCGGCAGCCCCACGCCGCGCTCGAACTTCGCGTCCCGGGACGCAGCCGCGAAGGAGTCCACGTCGGGCGCGGAGTCCGTCCAAACCGCCCGCCGCCGGATCACGCCGTTGGTCGCGTCCGGGAACCAGAACCCGCCCACTGCCCAGCCCAGGTTCTCGCAGACCTCCCGCAGGAGCTCGCCGATCGCCTGATCGGGGGACTCGGCGGTGACGAGGGCTCTGGCGGCCCCGTTCTGAGCGGCGAGCCTCAACCGCGCCCGATGGTCCAGCGGCATCAGATCACGTCCCCAGCACCTCGAGCACCTGCGCAGAGTGTTGCTTCGGGTCGACACGACGGAACGCTGCCTTGACTCGACCCTCCTCGTCGATCACGAACGTCGAGCGCTCGACGCCGAAGTACTTCCGGCCGAACATCGACTTCTCCTTCCACACCCCGTAGGCCTCGGCGACCGCGTGGTCGGGGTCCGAAAGGAGTGTGAACGGAAGATCGTACTTCGCCGCGAACTTGCGGTGCGAAGCCACGTCGTCCGGGCTCACGCCCAGGACCACTGCGCCCGCCTCCCGGAACGACGACCAGTCGTCACGCACTCCGCAGGCCTGAACCGTGCACCCCGGCGTGTCATCCTTCGGGTAGAAGTAGAGCACGACCGGCTGGCCCCGCAGGTCCGACAAACGCACCTCCGCCTCGGCTCCCTGGTCGGTGACGCCGTCCAGGGAGAAGTCCGGCGCCTCCGCCCCCTCCGTTGGCATGCTGCTTCCTCCCGGTCGCGTGATAGCAGGTCGAACCTCGCACGGCGTTGCGACATCCGTGCCAGGTCGGCGCGTCTTCCCGGCGCGCTCGCGCGGCGATGCCCGTGGAGGTACACTGCAGGATGATCCGAACGATTCGGACCTTCTCGATGGTCTCGGCGATCCTCCTGGCTGCATCGGCCTGCGCGCCCTCCACGGACCGAGGGGCGGCGAGCGAGGCGCAGGTCGGTGTCGTAACCGAGGAGGTATCCGCCGCGACGGCGGCGGTCACGGCCCCGTCGTACGCGGAAGCGCTGGCGGCGGGAGAGGCGCGCCTGGCGTTCTTCCACGTGCCGTCCAGCGGCTTCGCGTACCACGACGAGGAAGGGCGACTCACCGGCGTGACCGCCGAGCTGCTTCGTGACTTCGCGATGTACGTGGCCGATTCGGACGGCATCGACCTGCGGGTAGAGTGGCTGGCGGAAGAGCGATGGGCGGATTTCTACGGGTACGTCCGGGACTCCGAGGGGGGCGCGTTCGGCATCGGCAACGTGACCATCACGGAGGCTCGCCGGGCAGAGGTGGACTTTTCGCCGCCCTACCTGAACAACGTGGCGGTGCTCGTCACGCACGCCGACGTACCGGAGCTGGCCTCCATGGATGAAATCCCCGACGCCCTGGCCGGGCTCATCGCGCTGCCGTACCCGGGCACCCTCCACGAGGCCCGGCTCGAGGCGATCCGGGACCGGTGGCTCCCGCACATGCCGATGCGGCCGGTGGCGTCCAATGACGAGCTCGTCGCGCTCCTGGGCTCCGAGCCACGCTACTTCGGCTACATGGACGTGTACAACTACTGGCGGGCCACGGAGGCCGGGCAGCCACTCCGCCGCCACCCAGTGGGCGACGACGGCTCCGAGACGTTCGGCGTGATCCTGCCGGACGGCTCCGACTGGACGCCCGTAATCGAGGCGTTCTTCGTAGCGGACGGAGGCTACGTCGGCGGCCCCCGGTTCCAACAGCTGCTACGCGAGCACCTGGGCGATGGCCTCGCGTCACTCCTCACGGGTGCGCCCTAGTCGGGGGGCGCGCGCCGTAGTCGGACTGCCGGTCGACCGTCCCCCGGTCGTGCCGCCTCGAAGGGCCCACCGTTACATTGTGGGCCATGAGCACGATCCAGCGACGACAGACGAGGACGGTGGACGTGGGTGGCGTGCCCGTGGGCTCGAACCATCCGATCGTCGTCCAGTCGATGACCAATACGGACACCGCGGATGCGGCGGCGACGGCCGAGCAGGTGGCGCTCCTGTACGGTGCGGGAAGCGAGCTGGTCCGCATCACGGTGAACCACGACGCGGCGGCGCAGGCGGTCCCCGAGATCGCGAGCCGGCTGGCCGAGGTGGGGCTTCGGATACCGCTCGTGGGTGACTTTCACTACAACGGCCACCTGCTGCTGACCCGGTATCCCGCCATGGCCGAAGCGCTGGCGAAGTACCGGATCAACCCCGGCAACGTTGGCGCCAAGCGGCGCGACGAGAACTTCCAGACGATCATACGCGTGGCTCTCGAGCTGGATCGGCCGGTCCGGATCGGCGTCAACTGGGGCTCTCTGGACCAGCAGCTGCTCACCGGGATGATGGATGCGAACGCCCGATCGCCCGAGCCCGCGCCTGCGCGTACCGTGATGATCGAGGCCATGATCGAGAGCGCCCTCCGGTCGGCCACGCTCGCGGAGGAGACCGGGTTGGGCGGCGACCGGATCATCCTGAGCGCAAAGGTGAGCGGCGTCCAGGACCTGGTGGAGGTCTACACGAAGCTGGCCGGGCGCTGCGAGTACCCGCTCCACCTGGGTCTGACCGAGGCGGGCATGGGAACCAAGGGCGTCGTCGCCACCACGGCCGGGCTCGGGATCCTCCTGCAACAGGGGATCGGCGACACCATCCGCGTCTCGCTCACACCCCGCCCCGGCGGCGACCGGGCGGAGGAAGTGCGCGTAGCACAGCAGATCCTGCAGTCCCTGGAGATTCGAAGCTTCACCCCACAGGTGACCTCGTGCCCCGGCTGCGGCCGGACCACCAGCACGTTCTTCCAGAAGATGGCCGAGGACATCCAGGCCTACACGCTGGAGCGCATGCCCGAGTGGCGGACCCGCTACCCGGGCGTCGAGGAGCTGAAGCTGGCGGTCATGGGGTGCGTCGTGAATGGGCCCGGCGAGTCCAAGCACGCCCACATCGGCATCAGCCTGCCCGGCACGTTCGAAGAGCCCGTAGCCCCGGTCTACGTCGACGGCGAGCTCCACACGACCCTCCGCGGCGATGGGCTCGTGGCGGAGTTCATGGCGATCCTGGACGCGTACGTCGAGCGGCGGTGGGGGTGAGGGGAACTACGAGCTACGAACTACGAACTACGAGCTACGAGCTACGAGCTACGAGCTACGAGCTACGAGCTACGAGCTACGAACTGCGGGGGGGGCGTCCCACGGGGGCGCAAGCTGGGTCCGGTGCGTGGTGGAGCAGGGTGGTGGTTCGATGGAGTAGGGACGGTAAGCCGCCGTTCGGTGACCCTGAAGTCGCGAGGTGTGAGTTCTCCTGTCCATGGGGGGGCAACCGCAACCTGGGTGACCCGGGTCCGCTCGAGTGATACGGTTGACCGGCTATCTGGCGGTCAACGCTCACCTCGCGGCGGGTCACGTCCCGAGACCGGCGTTACCGTCGCCCCCACCCCCAACCCCCCGTGCGCCCTCCGCCCGAGTTGTCTGGCGCGGCCCCGGCAAAGGCATTGCAGGGGGCAGGGAGGCCGGGTCCGCAGGCCGATGCGTGGAAGCATGGTCCGTTCCTCGCTGAGAGGTCCGGCGCTGGTCTGTAGCCTCGCGGTTCGTCTCATGGGGAGGTAGGATGGACGAAAAGCGTCGATCAGGATCGAGGGAGATCGCGGGCGATGGAGTCCAGGTGGAGCGCGTCGCCGGCGTTCCGGCCAGGGGGCGCGGGGCTGTGGCCGCGTCCATCCTGGGGGCGTTTCTGGTGGGCGCCTACTTCGCCGCGTCGCCGGGTGGGCTGAGGGCGCTGCCGGGCACGTTTCTGGTCAACGCGTCGGTGCTGGCGGTGGCGTTCTGGTTCCCGGCGCTACGGATCGGGTCGCTGGCGGACCTGGCCCGGCAATGGAAAGGCCTGGTGCTGTGGATTCTGGCCTGGACTATGGTCTGGGACCTCGCGACGTCGGGTATCCTGCTGCGTCGCGAATTGTTCCAGGAGTGGTGGGTGGTCTATCCTGCCGGCTTCATCACGCTGGCCGGCTTGCTCGCCCTGCACGGCGCCGTGATGGGCTGGACGGAGCGGCGGGCCCGTCGCGTCGGTGCGGATCCAACGGCGGAGCCCCCACATGGCCGTCGTGCCGGTGCGGATCCAACGGCGGAGCCCCCACACGACCGGCATACCGATTCGGAACCGGAGCGGCCGCCGCGCTAGCCCAGGACGAGCATGGCCACGAGGGCCAGCGGCACGGTGAGCGACAGGATCCAGAAGTACATCCAGCCCAGGATCCACCACTTGAGCAACGTCTTGATGCGACCCTGGCCGTAGACCCGTCTCATGGCCAGGTAGATGTAGACGATCATCCAACCGAAGAGCCCGGCAATCACCCAGCCGCGGACCCAGCCGAGGGCGACGAGCCCGAGCATCACCGTGAACAGCAGGTAGATGAAGGCGTGGGTGTGGAGCAGGAAGATGAAGTGCTCGGCGTAGAATCGTCGTCTACGGATGTAGAGCAGCTTGAGGATGACGGCGAAGATGGGAAGCACGACGAACATCACGGTGGGTATGTACCGAATGAAGTCGGCGACCACCTGTTGGGCGGCCTCTCTCGGCTCGAGGTGTCCCAGGGTGCGGAGCCGGGCGGTGGCGGCCGAGTCGAGGGCCGGGTGGCCGAGGTTGACGTTCATGTTCCGGAGCCACGGCGTGCCCGGGGCGCGCGGGGACGGCACGGGTGGTCCCTCCAGCCCGACGCCGGGTCCATCTACGGGCTCTCGCTCCAGCGCGGCCTCGCCGGTCGGGGGCACGCTGTCCCCGTCGGCCGGCA
>CAYXJH010000031.1:0-17181 GCA_964465415.1 uncultured Gemmatimonadaceae bacterium | reverse complement strand
CAGGGCGGGGCGCCGGTGGGGCGGCCCACAACCTGGTCCATCGGGCGCTGGAGTCGTCCGGCCCCCGGGACCGAAGCCTGGTGGTGCTGACCGCGACGTTGGACGCCGGCGCGGCGCGCGCGGGCGACGACTGGGCCGAACATGGGGCGTTCACCCACTACCTGCTCCGCGGACTGTGGGGCGAGGCGGATGACGATGGCGACTGGGTGGTGACCCTCTCGGAGCTGGTGCAGTACACGCGGGACGCGTTGCGGCGCGGCACCGGCGGTGCCCAGACGCCGGGCGTCTCCGCGGCGTCGTATGATCGGCAGTGGCCGATGTCGAAGGTGGTGGAGCGCTGAACGGCGTCGACCTCGAGGCATGGATGCACTCGCGGGTCAGTCTAGCGGGTGGCGGTGTTGCTCGTCTTCGTGCTCGTGGTGGGGGTGGGGCACGGTGCCCTCGGTGGGGGCGGGGGGCATGATCCCCGTGGCGGGGCCGCCCTGGGCGTCCAGGCCGTGGGCGCGGGCCATGTCGATCCATTCCTCGCGCGTGACGGCCATCGCCTCGTGGTCCCTGAAGAGGTCGGCCTGCCTGTAGATCTCCGCCCGTTTGTCGGTGACCTGACCGGCGACGAGGACGTCGGAGATGACGTCGTGCATCATATGCAGGTTGTCGAAGATGGCGGCGAAACGGGGGAACCGGGCGGTGAACTCCGGTGCGATGGCCGGGGCCATGGGCATCTCGGAGGGCAGCTTGGTGGGCGGGTCCTCGAGCATCTGCCAGAAGCGGGCGAGCAAGGCGTTCATGGCGGTCTGCCGTTCCTCCGGCGAGTCGTGGAGCAGGAGTGGCTCGTAGGCGGCCATCTGGAGCCAGTGGTAGGCCCAGATGAGGCCGTTGAACCGGGGGTACCGCTGCCGGAACTCCCGGGAGAAATGCTGCCCGTCCATGATCGCCATTCCCTTTGGCGCGTCGGAAAAGGCCAGACTGCTTGAGAGGTAGTAGTCGAGTAGCTCGGCCATGGCCGCGTCCTTGTCGGTGACGCGGTCATCGGCGAGGATGTCGTAGCTCTGGCGGTGGAGGATGTGGGCCCACTCGAACATCTCCTTGGCCAGCGGGACGAGGCGGGCGTACCGGGGCATGAACGACTGCTCGGGCATGTGCATTCGTGGCGGGTTGCGGAGGATCCTCCGGGTGAGCCGTTCGTAGATTTCCTGCTCGAGCAGCGCGACGGGCGCGTCCGGGCGGGTCCACAACGTCTCGTAGAGGATGCCGTGTCCGTAGTCGAATGCGGCGAACAGTCGGTCGAGCGAGGGGTGCTGGGCGCGGAAGGTCCAGTTGTGATCGGCCGGCAGGTGCATCGGGTGATAGACCCGCTCGACCTGGGCGGCAGCGGCGTTTGGGAGCGTGGCGGCCATGGCGGCCACCAGGATCAGGAGGCCGGTCGCCCCGCGGGGCGGCCGGCACGGGCTGAGGGCTGGTTGGTTGCAGGGCATAATCGACGGTTCCTTCAGCGACCGTGGCGCGGCATCAGCGACCGCACCGCGAACTCATAGGTGAAACCCAGCGTGAGGAGCCAGTCGACGGCGGTGTCGCCCGTCCAGCTCCGGCCTACGCCGGCGTCGAGGGCCATGACCGGGTTCAGCTGGTAGCGGAAGCCAGCCGTGGTGTGGACCCGCCGACCTCCCCCGTTCGCGCTGCCGTTCGCCCCCGGCGGTGGCGCGGGCGTCAGGCTCTCGGGCTCGACGGGGTCCGCAACGTAGGCCTCCCCCAGGATCAGGAAGTGGTGGAAGGGGAGGACATAGTCGAGGGCCAGACCAGCCCACCAGCGCTCGGCGGCATCGTCACCAAAGGTCCATCCACCGTTCAGGTGGCCGCGCACGGGCCCGGCCAGTGAACGCGTGGCGATCCCGCGCAGCTCGAGCGTCCGTCCATGGTCGCCCTCCAGGGGGAGGTGGCCGGTGAGGCGAACGGCCAGGGCGGGCAGCCGGCGCGTCTCAGTGGTCAGATTCAGGAGCGAAGCCAGCTCCAGCTCCGTGTCCGTCCGGCGCGTACCGTCCTCGCCCGGCCGCTCGACGCCCAGGCCGAGGCCGGCGGAGACGTCCAGGCCCGGCAGGATCCCGTGCTTGATCTCGACGTTGGGCTGGTACCGGACGATCCGGTCCGGGCCCTGTGACAGGGTGAGCGGCGAGACCTTGAGCTCGAACGCGTACCGCTTGGTCCCGTAGGCGTCCTCAACGCGGAGGGGCCGGCCCTTGTCGAGGTTGTAGAAGTCGGTCTGGGCACGCAGGTCGCCCGGTCCGGCCGCCGCCAGGACGACGGCGGTCGCCGCGGCGAGCACAACGGTCCGAGTGCCCTGTCGTCCTGTCATCAAGTCGGCCATCCGATCGCGGCCAGGGTCGTGGTGTGGTTTCTGCGCGTGGTTGCTTGCAACGACTATTCCCGGAGCGGACATGTACTTCCAATCCACCGACGCCCTGGTCCGGGTGCTGGCCGTGGGCGTACCGGCGTACCTGGGACTGGTACTGTTTCTCAGGGTCGCGGGCAAGCGGACGTTGTCGAAGATGAACGCGTTCGACCTCGTCGTCACCGTCGCCCTGGGCTCCACCCTGGCCACCATTCTGCTGGCGCCGGACGTGGCGCTGGCGGAGGGGCTTCTGGCCCTGGCGCTCCTGATCGGCCTGCAATACCTCATCACATGGTCCTCGGTCCGGTCACCGGCCTTCCAGCGGCTGGTCAAGGCGACGCCCCGGCTGCTGAGCTTCCGTGGCGACCTGCTGCGGGACGCGCTCCGCTCGGAGCGGGTGACGGAGGCAGAGATCGAAGCGGCGGTCCGGGAGCGCGGCCTGCCTGGCCTTACTTCGGCCTTCGCGGTCGTGCTGGAGACCGATGGCACCCTGACGGTGATCGCGCGACAGGACGGCGTGGACCAGCTGGAAAGCCTGGACCATGTCCGGGGCCTGCCCGGCTAGAGCGCCTTCACTCCGGCACCCCCGGAGGGTGCTCGTTCCCGGGACGCCGGTTCCCGGAACCGGACACCCGGACGGCTTTCCCGATCCGCCGCCCCGTGCTGGATCTTCGCGGAACGGCAGGCGAACCGCGCGAGGCAGGCCGGGCGCGGGGCGTGGAACGATTGCTGCCCCGCAGCGCCCCACTACCATTCCCGTTTCGACCAGGAGCCGTGTCATGTCCGGTGGGTTCACGCAGGATCTTCGGTACGCCGGGCGCTCGCTCCGCCGACAGCCCGTGTTCACCATCGCCGCCGGCTTGACGCTCGCGCTTGGCATTGGCGCCACCGCGCTGGTGTTCAGCCTGATCGACGGCGTGCTGCTCCGGCCGCTCCCGTTTCCCGAGCCCGACCGCCTGGTGCAGGTCTGGGAGCGTAGCCCGAGTGGAGAAGACCGCAACGTGGTCGCCCCGGCGAACCTGGTAGACTGGCGCGCTCAGAGCACGGCGTTCCAGGGCCTGGCCGCGCGGGTCAACCAGGCGGTCACCCTGGTCCACGATGGCGTGCCTCAGGAGATCCGGGCGGACTTCGTATCTCCGAACTATTTCGACGTGCTGGGTGTGCGGCCGATCCTGGGCGGGGCGTTCGCCCCCGAGACCGGGGAGCCGGCGCCGGTCCAGCATGTCGTGTTGAGCCACGCGCTGTGGACGTACCAGTTTGGCGCGGACCCGGACATCGTGGGCCGGTCGGTTCCGATCGGCGGCGACGACGGTCTCGAGGTGGTCGGTGTGATGCCCCGGGGGTTCGGCATGCCGGGCGTCGAAGCGGACGTATGGCTGCCGTTCATCGCCCAGCGGGATCGCGTCACGTCGGGCCGATTCCTGCACGTGGTCGGTCGGCTCGCGCAGGGTGTAACGATCGATCAGGCGCAGGCCCAGCTTTCCGCCGTCGCGGCGATCCTGGGCCAGGAGTTTCCCGATTACAACGCCGGCTTCGGCGTGAACCTCGTACCGCTCCAGGAGCAGGTGGTCGGTGATGTGAGACCGGCGCTGCTGCTGCTGTTCGCGAGCGTCGGGTTCCTGCTTCTGCTGGCCTGCGCCAACATCGCCAACCTGCTGCTCGGTCGCGCCGCGACGCGCATGCGCGAATTCGCCGTTCGCCTCTCGCTGGGCGCGACCCGTGGCAGGGTGGCGCAACAGCTCCTCACCGAGAGCCTCTTGCTAGGCGTGATCGGCGGCGCGCTGGGCGTCGGCCTCATCGTGGCCGGTCACCAGCTCCTGCTGCCCCATCTCGCCGGCGCGCTGGAGATGCCGCGGCTCGGCGAAGTGGGCATCGACGGGCGGGTCCTGGGCTTCACCGCGGTCATCACGCTGGGAATCACCATGCTCTTCGGGCTGGCGCCGGCGCTGACGGCGGCGGAGTCAGGCCCGGCGACGGCGCTGCGGGAGGCCGCGGTGGGCTCGCTGACAAAGCGGCGGGCGCGCCTGCGCGGCACTCTCATCGTGGGACAGGTCGCCCTGGCCACCGTCCTCCTCATGGGGGCGGGCTTGCTGGCGAGAAGCCTCTGGGAGCTCCAGCGGACGGACCTGGGGTTTCAGCCCGATCAGGTGGTGACGATGCGGTTCTCGCTCGTGGGCGGGTCCTTCCCCGACATGGAGCGGAGGAACCAGGCGATGGACGAGATCTTCGAACGGGTCCGGGGGCTGCCCGGGGTGGTGGCGGTCGGTTCGGTGAACTGGCTCCCCCTCGGGGGCCAGCACTCCCGCACCTCATTCGCGATCGAGGGCGTGACCGAAGGGCGACCGGGGGACGGACCCGGTGCCGACATCGCGATCATCGACGGCGACTACTTCGCGGCCATGGGCATTCCGCTGCTGGAGGGTAGGACGTTCGGCCTGGAGGACCGGGCCGACGCAGGCTGGGTCTTCGTCGTCGATGAGGCCATGGGCCGACGCCATTTCGCCGCAGGAGGCGCCCGGGGCGCACGCGTCAACTTCTGGTGGGGCCCCGACAGCGAATGGGGCCCGATCGTCGGTATCGTCGGGTCGATCCGCCACCACGGGGTGGGCGAGGAGCCGCATCCGACGGCCTACTTCAACAACCGGCAGGTCCACACGCCGACCTACAACCTGGTCGCGCGCGCCTCGAACGGACCGCCGAACCTGGCCGAGCTGATCCGGCGAGAGGTCCAGGCGGTGGCACCGACCCGGCCGGTGGCCGACATCCGGACGATGGACCAGGTCGTGGCCGCGAATGTCGCGCGGCCGCGGGCCACGGCGCTACTCATCGGCGGTCTGGCCGGACTCGCCCTGCTGCTTGCGGGGATCGGGTTGTATGGTGTCGTCTCCTATTCGATGGCCCAGCGCACGCGGGAGATCGGTATCCGGGTCGCGCTGGGGGCCACCGCCGCGAGCGTCCGAAAGCTCATTGTCGGGTACGGCCTGACGCTGACCGGCCTCGGGCTCGGTATCGGAATCGCCGGAGCGTTCGCGGTGCAGCGCCTCATCGCGGGCATGCTGTACGGGGTCGGCCCGTTCGACCCCGTTACGATCGCGCTGGTCACGGCGTTCCTGCTCGGCGCGTCCCTCCTGGCCAGCTGGGTGCCGGGACGGAGGGCGACGAAGGTGGATCCACTCGTGGCCATGCGGAGCGACTAGCGGCCCGCGAAGGAGGTCGGCAGGGTAGCCAAGCTCCCCGGGCGAGGGGCGACAGGACAGCAGGGCAGTTGCCGGTCTCGGCGCGTCCGCGATATTGGGTGGCCATGAACCTGTCCATCCTCGACGTGCTGCCCGTCCGGTCCGGCTCTACCGCGGCCGATGCCCTCGACCGTGCCGCGGATCTCGCCGCGCTGGCCGATAGGCGAGGCTACTCCCGTCTGTGGTTCGCCGAACATCACGGGATGGGCGGCATCGCGGCCTCGACGCCGGAGCTCATGATCGCCCACGTCGCCCCGCTGACCGAGCGTGTGCGGGTGGGAGCCGGTGGGGTCATGCTGCCGAACCACACCCCGCTACAAGTCGTGGAGCGCTACCGGACCCTGGAGGCGCTGCACCCGGGCCGTATCGACCTGGGGATCGGGCGGGCGGCCGGGACCGACCCGCTCACGGCCCAGGCGCTGCGATCGGTGTCCGGGGACGCGGTCGATAGCCTGATCGCCGAGCTCATCGCCTTCGCCAACCAGACGTTTCCCCCGCGCCATCCGTTCGCCCGCATCAGCGTGACCCCGGCCGGGATCGACCTTCCGCCGATCTGGATGCTGGGGTCGAGCGGCGGCAGCGCCCGGCTGGCTGGACAGATCGGGGCCGGCTACGCGTTTGCTGGACACTTCAGCGAGACGCCTGCCGCGCCCGCCATCAGGGCATACCGCGAGGCTTTCGTTCCGTCCATGTCGTTCCCGGCACCCCGCGTCATCCTCGCCCTGTCGGTCATATGCGCGGACACCACCGCGGAGGCCCGGGAGCTATCCTCCTCGGTGGAGGTGATGTTCCAGCGGATCCGGCGCGGGGAGACAGGTCCGGTCCCCAGCCCGGCTGAGGCGCGCGCGGAAGGATGGTCACCCGATGCGCCGGTGCGCGGGCCGATGGCGGGTCTCCTCATCGCGGGGACGCCGGCCGATGTGCGGGAGAGGATCGAGGCCGTGGCGTCCGAAGCCGGCGCCGACGAGGTGATGGTGATGACCATCGTGCACGACCCCGCGGCCCGGCTCCGCTCCTACGACCTGCTCTCCGACGTGTTTCAGCTTGCCGATCAGTCGACCGGCTCGATCCTGTACACGCCACCGTCCTCCTCGTCCGTCACGACGTAGACCAGGCCGTCCGGGCCCTGGCGCACGTCCCGGATCCGGCCGACAGCGTGGAGCAGCAGCTCTTCGGCGTGCACGACCTGCGCTTCCTCGATCACCAGCCGTAGGATCCGCTGTGCCCGCAGCCCTCCCGCCAGCAGGTTGCCCCGCCATGTCTCGTGAAAGTCACCGCCGTCGACCACAGCGAGCCCGGACGGCGCCAGCGTGGGCAGGAACTCGAAGACCGGCGGTGTGATCCCGGGGAGCGGATAGCGCTGGCTGAAGGGCTCCTGGGTCCGGTAGTCTCGCCCCAGACTGGCGACGGGCCAGCCGTAGTTCTGGCCGGCGACGATGCGATTCAGCTCGTCGCTCCCGCGCGGGCCGTGCTCCGTCACCCACACGTCCCCCGTGGCCGGGTGCCGTACGATCCCCTGGATGTTGCGGTGGCCGTACGTGTAGATCTCGGGCGCGTAGGACGGGTCGTCCACGAACGGGTTGTCGTCAGGCACGCTGCCATCGGCGTTCAGCCGGACGATCGTGCCCGAATGGTCACGCGTATCCTGGGCCCGCTCGGGAGTGGCACCCCGGTCACCGATCGTCATCAGCAGGGTCCCGTCTGGCAGGAAGAGCACCCGCGAGCCGTAATGACGTCCGGGCGATGTGGGGGTATTGGATTCGAACACCTCCTCCATGTCCACCAGGCTGCTGCCGTCCAGACGCGCCCGTATCAGCGCGGGGACCGTGGCTTCGGCGTTTCCCTTCGAATAGGTGATGTAGATCCAGCCATTGTCGGGATGATCCGGGTGCGGCACCACGTCCAGAAGGCCCCCCTGGTTCTGAACGTGGATCGCCGGCAGGCCGCTCACCGTGCTCCGCGTTCCATCCCTGTCGATCAGAAGAAGACGTCCGGGCCGCTCGCTGACCAGCATCCGGTCGCCCGGCAGGAACGCGACGGCCCACGGGTGCTCGAGGCCATCCACCACGCGTACCAGCCTCAGCGGCTGGTATTCGGTGGACATCCGCTCCTCCACGATGTCCGCCTCCTGGGCGGCAAGCGTGACGGGTTGTGCGACGAAGATCGCGATCAGGGCCGCGGTCAGAGAGGTCGTATGTTGCAGCGACATGGGCGTCCTCCATTCAGATCGATTCGCCCGTGCCGTTGCAAGGCCCGCGCCGAGCGAGCGCGCCCATGGATCAAGCCGTCGGGAGTCCTCAGAAGAGACTTATGTTCAGGTACCGTCCCGGGTTGACCCGAATATCCTCGGCGAGCGCCTCGATCTGCGCCGCCGCGGCGTTGAGCTGATCGTAGAGGGCCGGGTCAGCCGAAAGGCGGCCCAGGGTGCCCTCGCCGCGCTCGATCCGGCCGAGCGTGACTTCCAGGGCTGCTCCCGAGCGAGTCAGGTACGTCGAGACCGTATCCAGTCGCACGATCAGTGAGTCCAGCCGGGCGGCCGCCCGGGCGATGTCCTCGCCGCCCGCCGCGCCGGCCTCCAGCCCGGCTGCGGAGCGCCGGAGGCTGGCCACGAGGGCTACGATCTGGGCGCGTTGCGAACCGACCAGCGCCTCCGTCTCGGTCAGCGTGCGATCCAGGCTATGGGCGCCGGACTCCAGCGCAGCGAGGGTCGACGGAGAAAGCAGGTCCTGCGCCTGACCCAGCACGGCCTCCGCCCGCGCCTGGAGGGTGCCGAAATCGCCGAACGCCGGCGCGCTGGTTCCGGGGATCTCGTCGCCTCCCCGAAGGCTGGCTTCGCCCCGGCCCGGGATGACGTCGGCCACCATGCCGCCCAGCAGCCCGCCGCTCCGTACCACCACGCGGGAGCCGACCGGCACGTCGTACTCGCCTTCGAGCTCGAGGCGGATCGCCACCCCCTCGGGCTGGATGTCGAAGCGCTGGATCCGTCCGATGTTGACGCCCCGCATCTGGACAGGGTCTCCGCGACGCATCCCGCCGGCGTCGTCGACGATCGTCGTGACGATGTAGCGCCCCCGGAACGTGGCCGCGTCCGTGAGCAGGAAGAGCGCCGTCAGGCCGGCCAGCAGTGCGGCCAACACGAACGCGCCCACCCAGACCTCACGGAACCCGCTCCGGCGTGGCACCGTAGCGAGGAGCGCATCCTCATCGTCCCGCGCCGGCCCCAGGTCGGGCGCCGCGTGCCGTCCCCGTTCGCTCATTGTCCGATCCGCTCCTCGTTGCTCAACACACCGGTGCTCCCTTCGAGATACGCCGCCACCATGCGGTCCTCGCTACCACGGAAATCGGCCGGGGAGCCGGCGAACCGGATCCGTCCGCCCTCCAGCAGCGCGATGCGATTCGCAATGGCTAGCACGCCCTCCACATCGTGGGTAACGACGACGGACGTGGCGTCCAGATCCCGCGCCAGCCTGGCGATCAGCCGATGGATCGCCGCCGCGTTCACCGGGTCGAGCCCCGTCACCGGCTCATCGTAGAGCAGGATCTCGGGCAAACCGATGATCGCCCGGGCCAGCCCGAGACGTTTACGCATGCCTCCGGACAGCTCGGCGGGGACCTTCCCCAGCACCGCGCCCGGATCCAGGTTGACGTGCTCCAGCGCATTGGCCGCCGCCCGTGCCCGCTCCCGACGGGAGAGGCGTGCCAGGATGTGGGGCTGAAAACCCTGGAGCACGTTCTCAAGCGCCGTCATCGAGTCGAACAGGGCCGCGTTCTGGAACACGTACCCGACCCGCGCGCGCACCTGCCTCAACGCGACAGCCGTCGCCCCGACGACCGGCGCACCCGCGACCCACACCTGCCCCCTCTCCGGCTCCAACAGGCCGATCGTCGTCTTGAGCAGGACGCTCTTCCCCGTGCCTGACGGCCCCACGATCCCCAGCGTCTCCCCGCGCCGCACCGCCAGGTCCACACCCTGCAGCACCGGAAGGTCGAAGCTCTTCCAGATGCCCCGGTACACGATGACGTCGTCGCGCGTAGCCATCAGTTCAGGAACAGGGGTGGGAAGAGCGCGTCCGTGATCAGCACCGCCAGGGTCATGAACATCACCGACGACGTAGTCGCCCGACCCACCCCCTCAGCGCCGCCGCCCGTACGAAGGCCCATGTGCACGCTGACCACCGGGATGACGAAGCCGAACACGAGACCCTTCGTCAGCGAGTACAACAGGTCCCAGTTGTGCCAGTACAGCCGTGCCCCGTAGAAGAACGACTCGGGCCCGAGACCCACCGTGGCCTGCGCCGCCACCATGCCGGACAGCACGCCCACCAGGTTGGCGATGGCGACCAGCGCGGGAACCACCACGATCCCGGCCAGGATCCGCGGCGCCGCCAGCGTCTCCACCGGGTCCCGGCCCAGGGCGTACATGGCGTCGATCTGCTCCGATACGCGCATGGTGCCAAGCTCCGCGGTGATGCGCGCCCCGACACGCCCGATCAGGACCACCGCCGTAAGCACCGGACCCAGCTCCAGCACCACGCTGGACACCACCACGCTACCCAGGACGTACAGCGGAACGGCGCCCGTGAACTGGTACCCCCCCTGCTGCGACGTCACGATCCCCGCCAGGATCGCCGTGATGAGCACGATCGGGATGCTCTGGACCCCCATCCAGTACATCTGCTCCGTCACCGATCGGAACGGTACCCGCCCGCGCAATACCGCCAGGCCCGCGCCCAACACCAGTGTCGTGATCTGACCGGCATGACGGGACACGGCAAGGCCGACCCGGCCGATGGCGGCCAGGGGCGCGACCGTCCTCTCCGGGGGCCGGACGCGATCGCGCGATGGCGTGGAGGTTCTCATCGCCTCACCCCGCGATCCGGGCCCGCAGGCCGGCTAGCATGTCTCGAGTCTCGTCGATCATCTCATCGAACCGTGCCCGCACGGCCACTTCGCCTCGGGGCACCGCTTCACGCCCCTGCTCGAGACGCGTCAACAGATCCTCCATTCGCTGGAGATAGGTTTTCATCACCCGCGCCTGTGCGTCCTCCGCGATCTGGTAGTAGTCCCGGCGATCCCCGGGCCGCTTGATCCGCTCCGCGATCCCGCCACGTACCAGGAACCTCGCATTCGAGCTGATGCTCCCCTTGCTGACCTCGAGGGTTTCGGCGAGCTCGTCCAGCGACACGGGCTCGGGCGACAACATCAGGAGCGCGAGGAGCCGCCCAGCGATACGGGGAACCCCCTGATGCTCGATGTGGTCGCCCATCCCATCGATGAACCGCTGCTGGTCCTGGGTCATGCTCGGTCGTGGACGGGGTCCTCGTGTGCGTTCTTTGTGGTACATGCAGTATGCACTGCATGATCCGCACGTGCAACCGGCCCGTCACCAGGGGGTCCGGCGAGGCGAGCCCTCTTGCTGCGCGCCCGCCACCCCCGTAGCGTGTCGCGCGCCGTTCGTCCGTCCGCTTCGTAAGCGGCCCGCTCGCGTCCACGACGTAGCGGGAGAGCCTACCACCTGGTCGGAGTGCTCCACCATATCCAGCACGACGCTTCTCACCATCTTCCTTGCGGTCGTCACCGTCCTTCTCGTGGTGGACCTCTTCGTGGCCCACCGGGGCGAGCGCGAGGTGACTATCCGGTCGGCGGTGATCTGGTCCGCGGTCTGGATCCTGGCCGGTCTCGGCTTCGGTGCGGCGACCATGCCGGCGTACGGCGGCGCCGACGCGCTGACGACGTACTATACCGTGTACCTGGTGGAGAAATCCCTCTCCATCGACAACGTCTTTCTGTGGCTGGTGGTGTTCTCCACCCTGCAGGTCCCGTCCAGGCTGCAGCGTCGGGTTCTGTTCTACGGGATCCTGGGGGCATTCGTGATGCGATTCGGGGTCATCTTCGTGGGCGCCGCCATCGTGGAGCGGTTCACGTTCGTGCTCTACCTGGCCGGCGCGTTCCTCGTTTACGCCGGGTTCAAGCTGTGGCGTGAGCGTGAGAGGCCGGCGGAGCACGAGCTGGAGGATCCGGTCGTCCTCCGGCTCGTCCGCCGGGTAATCCCCACCACCGATGGCTATCGGGGCCAGAGGTTCATCGTACGCGAGGGCGGCCGCTGGCTCGCGACGCCCATGCTGACCGCGTTGATCCTGATCGAACTGACGGACGTGGTGCTGGCGCTCGACGCCCTGCCGGCGGCGTTGTCCATCACGACGGAGTGGGAGATCATCGTCACGGCCAATCTGTTCGGGCTCCTGGGGCTCCGCTCGCTCTACTTCCTGCTGGCGGGGATCGCGGCGCGACTGCACTACCTCCAGGCGGCGGTAGCGGTGATCCTGATCTACATCGGGGGCACCATGCTCGTCGAGGGGATCGTGGAAGGCTACCATCTGTCGACGGCGCAAAGCCTTGGCGTGATCGGGGTGATCCTGGCGGCGGCGGTCTGGGCCAGCCTCCGGCGCGACCGGGCGCAGCAGGAAGCCGATAGTTCGGAACGAGGACCATGAGGCAGCCCGTCCGCCCGCACACCCACCGGGAGGAGCGGCACTTCCAGGCCGAGACTGCCCAGGATGTGGAACCCGGTCGCAGCCTCATCGCCGAGATGATCGACGGGGAATGCAGGCCGGCGCCGAGCCCGACACGAAGGCCGGGGATCTGCGCCTCGAGTGAGGCCGGGACGCCCACGGCCGCGACGCCCTTGATCTGTTCCAGATGCTCAATCGCGGGTGACGGCGCTCCCTCCTGAAACCGTCGGCGCCAGCCTCCCGTATGGCGACTCGGTTGTCCGATTCCACCTCAACGACCCGAATCCCGTGGAAGCGCTCATTCGAGACGTCAGATTCGCGGTGCGCGGGCTCCGTCGGGCACCGGGGTTCACCGCCGTGGCGGTGGCGACCCTGGCCGTGGGCATCGGCATGAACGCGACGATCTTCAGCGTGGTGAGCTCGGTCCTGTTCCGGCCGTTGCCGGTCGAGCGGCCGGCGGAGCTGGTGAACGTGTACGGCCATGCCGTGACGTCGTCGAGTCACGATGCGCTGTCCTACCCGAACTACCAGGACTATCGCGCGCAGGCGACGACGCTGTCCGGGCTCGCGGCCCACTCCAACTTCTTCGCCAACCTGTCCATCGACGGCAGCTCGGAGCTGGTCGTCGGCGAGATCGTGTCGGACAACTTCTTCGACGTGCTGGGGGTCCGACCGGTGCTGGGGCGGGCCTTCGTGGCTGAGGAGTTCGCGGGGCCGGGAGCGGGCCCGGTCGCGGTCCTGAGCCACACATTCTGGCAGACCCGGTTCGGCGGCGCACCGGACGTGGTGGGGCGGGCGTTCCGGATGAACGGGGTCGTCTACACCGTGGTTGGCGTTGCCCCGAAGCGGTTCGGCGGGACGTTCCCGGCGGTCACCGTCCACATGTGGGTCCCCCTTTCCATGCTCGACCATGTCGAGCCAATGGGGAGTCACCGGAATACGGGCGGCGGGGGCGAGTCGCTGCTGGAGAGCAGGGGCCGGCACTTCCTCTGGGCGAAGGGCCGGGTCCGGCCCGGCGTGGAGCTCGGGCAGGTTCGCGCGGAGCTCGACGCGATCGCGGCCCGTCTGTCCGCGGACTACCCGGAGGCGAACGAGCGGGAGCGTGTGGTGGTGGTTCCGACCCGCGCGGTGGCGATCAACCCGGACCTGGACGGGACCGTCACACCCGCGGGCCTGGTCCTCCTCGGCGCCGTTGGGCTGGTGCTGCTGGTGGCGTGCGCGAACCTGGCGAACATGCTGCTCGCCCGGGCGGCGACCCGTCGGCACGAGATGGCGGTCCGGCAGGCGATGGGTGCCGGCCGCGGACGGCTCGCCCGGCTCCTGCTGACCGAGAGCGTCCTGGTCGCGCTTGCCGGCGGGACCGCCTCCCTGGTCCTGACCCTCGGCTTGACGAGGTTCCTGGGCCGGTACCAGCCGGGCCTGCCGATCGATGTGGGGCTCGACGTCTCACCCGACTGGCGCGTGCTGGCCTTCACCTTCGGCGCTGCGCTCGTCACCGGCGTCGCTTTCGGCCTGGCACCGGCGGTCCGCGCCTCCCGGCCGGACCTGGTCGATGCGCTGAAAGACACGGCCGCGGATGGCCGGAGCGGGCGCGGCCGGCGAATGGAGCTCCGGGACGCGCTGGTGGTGGCACAGGTCGCGTTCTCCCTGATGCTCCTGGTGGTGGGCGCCCTCTTGGCCCGGAGCCTGGACGCCGCCGGTCGCGTTGACATGGGCTACGACGTCGAACGGGTCGCACACCTCGCCCTGTCCCTGGAGATGAACGGCTACGAGCCCGAGGCGGGGGCGCTCCTGGTGGAGGCCGGTAAGCGCCGCCTGCAAGCGCTTCCGGAAGTGCAGGCCGTAGGGCTCACAAGCCGACTGCCCCTGTCCATGAACAACAACGGCTTCGGCCTCTTCATCGACGGCCACCCCAGCACGCTGGCCGACCGGCCCATCGTGCTGGACGGTGCCAGCGTCGACGAGGATTACTTTGCGGCCCTGGACCTGCGGATCGTGGCTGGCCGCTCAATCGAGGCCGGGGACCGCGACCCGGGGCACCGTGTGGCCGTCATCACCGAGACCATGGCCAGCCGGTACTGGCCGGGCGACGACGCGCTGGGCCGGCTGTTCCGCACGAGCCGGACCGGCTCCCCTTACGAGATCGTCGGCATCGTCCAGGACTACAAGGTCGACACGCCGGGCGAGGCTCCGAAGCCGTACCTGCACATCCCACTTCCTCGCCAGGGAGGATTCCCCAACTACGTGGTACGGACGGCGACCCCGGCGGCCGCCCTGGTGCCGGTGCTCGAGCGGGAGCTTCGCCAGATTGACCCAGACCTGGTGTTCCTCGAGACCGGCACGCTGGCGGACATCGCCGCCGTGCGGCTGTTGCCGATCCGGATCGGCGCCTGGCTCATCGGGGTTTTCGGCGTGCTCGCCGTGCTCCTCGCCTCCATCGGACTCTACGGCGTGATTGCCTTCTCCGTGAGTCGGCGGATCCGGGAGATCGGGATCCGCAAAGCTCTGGGCGCCGAGACGGCCGCGGTCCTCACCATGGTCCTCCGGCGCGGAATGATCCTCGTAGCCGTGGGCGGCGCCCTGGGCGCGGTCCTCGCCGTTGCCGGTGCGCGGCTCCTGTCCGGCGTCCTGTTCGTGGGCGTGTTCGACCCGGTGAGCTTCGGCATCGCGTTCCTCGTCCTCGCCGCCGTGGCCGCCTTCGCCAACTGGATTCCGGCACGACGTGCGGCGCGGGTGGACCCGATGGTGGCGTTGCGAGGGAATTGACCGGTCACTCTCGATCGGGGGGCGTCAGGGAGCGGACGTCGGGTCGCCGACGTGTGCCAGGATGTGCTCCTGGACGCCTTCGCGTATGGCCGCCTGCTCGATGACCAGGAGCAGGTGCCCGCCCTTCTCGTAGCTGGCGAGTCGAGCGTCCGGGATGCGGGTGGCAGCGAACTCGGCGTTGTGGAAGAGCTGGAGGGCGTCATCCCTGGCGTGCACGATCAGCGTCGGCGCCGTGATCGCCGCGATCCGGTCGTTCGGCATCGCGGCCCTGTTGTCGAAGGCCGCGCCAGCCGCCCTCGGTGAGGCCGGGTTCATGTAGTCGATGATGTGATCCGCGAGCCTGCGCTGACCCGGCGTGAGTCCGTCAATGACCGAACCGTCCGCGCCCATCAACCGCATGAACTGCTTCCTGAACAGCCTGGTGGCGCCCCAGTAGAAGACGTCCCGGTCATAGATCCTGACCAGCATGTCGCCCTTCCAGTTCGCCTGCGCCTGGTCCGCAGCCGCTGAAGCGGCGACCCCGGCGGACACGAGCGTCAGCGATGAGACCCGGTCGGGGTGCAACGCGGCGAACAGCAGCGCGGACGGGCCGCCGTGGGACATGGCGACGACCCCGACCTTCCCGATCTTCAGCTCGTCGAGCAGATGGGCATACGCGTGCGCCTGGTCGTCGAAGGTCGCCCCCTCGCGGAACGTCGAGCGCAGGTAGCCGAAGCGCGAGGGCACGATCCACTGGAAATCGTCGCCCAGAAGCGCCTCGACCAGGAGCTCGCCCTGGTCATAACCTCCGCCACTTCCGTGGATCACCAGGACGGGAGGCCCCGACCCTCCTCGCGTGAACTCGATGTCTCCGAACGGCGAAGGGATCACGACGCTCCGGTCGCGGATGCGCTCGTACGCTTGATTCATGTCCCGGAGATAGGCGGTCGAAAGGACGATCAACAGGACGATCGATCCTGCGGCGACCCAGCCCAGGAGCCTGCGCTTGCCCATGGATCACCTCCCAACCGCGGGGGACCCGAGTCCAGGGATCTCGCTCAAACAAGAATGAGCCGGCGCGCCGCGGCGGCGCAGTAGGGAGATGCCTGAAAAAACGATGGGGCGGTCGGAGCTCGACGGCCTCGCAGGGTTCCGAAGCCAGGTGCCCCTGATGTCCCGCCTCGATTATTATAGTGGACACTAAAGTTAAATGACACTATAAATAGTCATGAGCAACACACGCCGATTCGAGCAATTGCCGCTTCGTCAACGGAAGTATGCATGGACCAAACTCGGTCTGCTGGAGGCTACGTTGAAGGCACTGGCGGGCCGATCGCTAGGCGACGTGGTCGTACGGGAGCTATGCGCTGAGGTCTCGATCTCCGAGGCGAGCTTCTTCAACTACTTCCCGAGGAAGACGGACCTGCTCGTGTACTACGTCCAGCTCTGGTCGTTGGAGATGGCGTGGCATGCCGAGCGACGCTCGGCCGGCTCCGGTGGGCTCGCGGGGATCGAGGACATCTTCGTGCGCACGGGTCGCAGGGTGGTCGAGCATCCGGGCGTGATGGGGGAGATCATAGCGGAGCAGGTCCGGGTGCCGGCCAGACCGGAGCTCACCGAGGTCACGGCCGCGGAGCGGCTGCTGGCATTTCCGGACCTGGTCGGGATCGAGGCGGAAACCGCGATGGGAGTACAGGAGCTGTTCCCGCCGCTCCTGGACCAGGCGATGCAGGGCGGCGAGCTGCCGCCGGTGACCGACCGTTCCGCGACGCTGACGGCGCTCGGCGCGATCTTCTTCGGTGTCCCCGTCATCCACAGCCGCCTTCGCCCCGATGAGGTCGGCCCTGCGTACCAGCGGCAGCTCGAGATCCTGTGGGCTGGGCTGCGCGCCGTTTCCTGAACGGAGAAATCTCATGTCACCGCTGGTAGTCCTGTATGTGTCGGTGCTGGCGAGCGCAGACGCCCGCTCCTGGGCCGATCATGACGGAGCCCGGGTGACAGCGACCCGGCTGCTACACGAGGAGGTGTCTTCGCGTCGCACGCCGGCGGTACAGTACCGGCATTTCGCCAAGGATTCGGTGCTCTTCTCCTACGACCATGGCCTGGCGGACGTGGCTCGCGTCGAGGCGGCTGGTGCGAGGACGACGTTTCACGGATTCTCGGTTACGAAGACGGTGACGGCGGTTGCGATTCTCCAGCTCGGTGACCGGGGCCTGATCGACCTGGACGCGCCAGCGGCTTCTTATCTGCCGGACATGCCGTATGGTCCCGAGATCACGGTGCGGCACCTGCTGGCCCACTC